>JBQTHQ010000036.1:0-40674 GCA_052389695.1 Bacteroidota bacterium
GATTAGGATAACCGGAGAATAAGGCATCGCTGTTTTTTTCATCAATAGAAGTGGATACGGGCTCATTTCCGCATAGCCCATCGAAACGGATGATCCAATAATTATAATAGGGGAATTTAAGTTCCCAGCAATGAAATTCCGAACCATCATCGCTCCAATAACCGCAGGCAGCAACGCCTCCACCTGAATATTCAGGATATGTGGGATCATTATAATGAGTCAATTGTTGTAAGCCCGTGCCATCGGCATTCATTAGCATAAACTCCGTTTTTAAAAACAAGGTTGTATTGGCGAGTGAATCTGCACGATAGGGATAAGAACTCATAAAAATTATTTTTTTACCATCAGGAGAAATTATACCATGTTCATCCCAAATTGTAGGACTATTAGTTAAATTGACATATGCACCGGTATATATATCTAAGATATACTGATCTTGTCCTTCAGCATTTACAATACCAATATCCGCTGTTATCATCACCTGTCTTCCATTAGGGTGAAAATTTCCCGGTTCTATCCAACGTGTTCCCGGAGGATTTATATTTACACTGTTAACAAGTGCAGGAACTCCGCCTACTTCTACAAAATCTGAACGCATTAATTCCCATTTTCCGAAAACGTCTACAGAAAGATCTCCGCCTACCGCATTTGCCCATACCGCTGTTTTCCCATCCGGAGTGAATACCGGCCCTACAACACCATTAGTGGTAGTGGCTAAATGATACCAGTTACTCCCATCAGTAGTCATCGCGTACATATCCATCCACAACCCACATTGCAGCCATCCTTCCAGCAGCTTTTCGCCTTCCGGAGTTCCCTTCAATAATAACTCGTTATAAATTTCACGTTCCAAAACAAATAGAATCCATTTGCCGGAAGGATGCCAGTTTACCTGCATTTTATGTCTTATATTAGTATGTCTTACCAAACCCCAAGGTCCGTTCACAGAAACACAAGTAAGCTGAGTGCTTCCTTTATTACCTGTATAGATCTGATAAATTCCCGCGGTATCCTTTTTATTAACCAGGTACTTTTGTTTGTCGGGCGACCATACAACAATAGGATCTGTAGGTTCAAGATCAATAACATCACAGGCATTTTGCCCTTTAATTGTTAAAGAAAAAACAAACGCCAGAACGCTTAATAATGAACAGACTTTTTTATTCATTTTCGTAGTGTTTAATTCAAATTTATATATAAATCCAGCTCTTCTAATTCCAAAATTACTCCGAATATAACATTTTTGATTTAGCTCGATTATTCATAATTAGTTATAAATCAGCATTTTATGATGCAAAAATTGATCTGAAACTGAATCATCTGATTATATTTAGACGTAATAAAATTTAGAAGTTTAAAAAAATATCCAATTATTGAATAACCAGCTTTCCTGTTTCTACATATCCTTCCTTATTATAAATCCGGTAAAAATAAATACCATTTGTGATACCTTCTCTTTTAAAAGAAAACCCATTTTGAATTTCCTCGGCTGAAAAAATTTCCTTTCCTAAAATATCATACAATACAAAGTTCAGGTCTTTTTGCGCGGCAGAAGAAATAAATATAGTCGCTTGATCTGAAAACGGATTTGGATAAATTGTAATTCCTGTTTCATTTTCAGATGGACTCATTCCAGTGGTAACACCACAATATTCTTTTGCACCAATATCCGGTGCAGCGCCACAATAGTTTAGTCCGGGTAAATCCGAAATATTCGGAACCGAAACACCTGCATCTATAAATATCGAGCCGGTGTTTAAATTCAGATCACCATTCACTGCATCTGTAAAAGAATTATCAACTACGGATACGGTAACAAAGTCCCCGCTTTTATTTGTATTTGCACCGCCGCCTGAAGCAGTCCTATAGCCGGCAACATTAGTCATGTATTTGGCTCCGGCATAAGAAAATCCTCTGCCTCCATCCGTTGTTGCAAAATGATTATAATCCTCATTCCATTTACTGCCTGATGGAGACTGAAATGCATATCTACTAGTCCTGAAAATGTTATTTCGCAAATAAAATTGTTCCTGGTTGCTTCCTCCTCCTGCATACTGACCGGCGCCATCTACACTCACCTCGTCAGACCAGAATGTATTATGAATAATATATAATCGGGCTGCAGGATTTGAATTTCCGGAATATTTGAACCCCACAGATGTTCCACCCGGGATTCCTTTTGTTCCCAATTCCCATATTTCATTTCTGAATAAATACAACGGTCCATACGCAAGCGGTCCTGTCGATAAACATACAGCAACTTCTTCCACCCTGTTGTTCCATATTCTCCAGTTGATTCCAACCTGCTCAGGTTCAAATGCATCATCTCCAATATGTTTTATAATATTATCATGTATATCCGTATTTGCAGAAGCATAACGATCATAACCAACATTATAATTTGCAATGCCATTAAACGGGCCATCAATAAGGTTATGGCGATATACCATATTTATTGTTTGTCCTCCTGCAGCACTTGTTTCATTTCCTGCCCCCACCCTATTATGAGGATACGATGACCCATCTGCATTGGTAATATTTCCTTTTATGAATGTCCAGTGAATTCCGGGATCTCCGGGAACAGTGATCCAACTATTATCAATAAAATTATTGTGTTCAACCACATTATTTTGGGTATAGGTTGATGGCTTAGACCCGGCAAAACCAACGCCTCCAAGTACAATTAAATTGTGATCAATAATTGTATTATTACATGCCGCATATAGACCAATGCCTCCGACTCTTACTTCAAGTCCGCTTACCCTAACATTGGGAGCATTAAAGTGTAATGTGGTTGTAGGATCACTTGAGCCTATGGGCATTCCACCGAACGAAAGAAACAATGTGTTAGGATCTGCATCATTGAGTAAACGAATATAGATATCCCAGTTCCCTGATCCATAAGGATTTGCAAAAATGGTCCAGCCATAATTATACGTTTTATTAGTGTATAATTTTTCCACCCATCCCTCGGGAGTACTCATATCATTCCCTTTTATTTCCCAATGCGGAATTCGCTTTGGGATCTCTGCACGGGAGTTTGCATATCCCGCTATGGAAGGAGCATAATAATTCATAAATAATCCGCTGCTCGACCATTTCCATATTTTATAGGTAGCTCCGGCAGGGGCACCTGTATAGCCGGGGCCGGTAATAGTAACCTGTTGCCATACGCCTGCATTTGTTTGTCCTGAACCCATGGGTGTGGTTACCATATTATTTCCAAAGTCAATTACAGAATGGTTTCCGGAATTAATAACAGTATGTTGATTGTCGATAGCCGGATATTGTGCAACTAAAGTAATTGGTAAGGTTCTCATGGTAAATGGTGTTGCAAAGTATCCCGGTCCAACCTGTACGATCGCACCTGAAGGTGCTGCAGTAACTGCCCTGGCGATCGTTGCCCATGCCGAAGATGAAGAGGTTCCATTATTAGCATCGTTCCCATTGGCTCTTACATAGTGAGTAGGAACTAATGAAGATGCAACAGGAATATTATCCGCACGTGTAGAAATATTCCCTGTAATAACATTGTTTCCGCCATCAATATCAGTCACAGTTATTTTTATATCATAGTTGGTCCCTGCTGTAAGCAACAATGCTGAACCGTAATATGCTTTGCCTGGGGCTGTCGTAACATCTGTTCTCCACAAAGGCAATCCCTGGCGGAAAGAGGGATCTCCTGTTTTTTTGAATTCCAGGATGGCGCTTGAATTTTTATTATCATCCCCGGTAAAAAATAATTCAATTCCTATACTATTAAATGTGGGAGATAAATTCATAGAACCGGTTGTAGTAGCATTTTGCGAGAAAACAGTTTCTGTAAAATAAATTATCAGAGCAATTAAGAATAATTTTTTCATGGTTGATTAGTTTTAAATAAAAAATAGAATTGATCCATATTGCTGCGAAGCAAAATTTGTAATTTTTGTATTTCCTGTATTTGCTTTTAAACCGTAAAAGGAGCTGCAAATGATCACGTAAAATTTTTTCATAGGTTTTTCGTTTTGTGAATAAAATTATGTTGCATTGCCGGATAAGGCAAACCTATTTCATTTTATTCATAGGAGTCTGATTAAGCAGGATTATAATATATTTGTTAATTGACTCATGTATATTGTAAAAAATTTCATCAATCCATAGTAATCAAAGGACTCTATTCGATTCTCCTGGCTGGAAGTAAAATTGAAAAAAGAAACTTTGCGGAAATTGTGAAAGAAAAAAAATAAACAATGAATTTTAATCCATTGTTTATCACTGAAATAAAATTTATTGCTTAATAAACTTTCCGCTGTATATCGGCAACCCGCTTAATGGAAGTGCTCTTACAAAAAACAATCCTGCCGCTAAATGATCAACATTTAAAATAACTCCATTGAGCCCTTCTTTCATTTCACAATTTGCGAACACTCCAAGTGCATTGAAAACCTGTATTTCTCTAATGGAACTTGGTAGGTAAGGCAGTTGCAAAAATACCATTGAACTTGTCGGATTTGGATAAATATTTATTTGGTATTCGGAAGGAAGGCCCGAAACCGAAGTGGTCAGTCCAAATTCATAAGCGCCCCTGTCGGGCGCTGAACCAGTAAATGCCCAGGCAGAGTTAACATCATTAAATCCCGGAATCACCAAAGCATTATCAATACCCAAACTGCCGCTAAGAAGATGAAAATCAGCAACTGCTACATCTGAGGTAGCATTAACAAAAGAAGGCGCACCTAATATGCCATTAGTTTCAAAGCCGGTACCGGTTTTGAAAGTAGCAAAGGAATTGTAAAATGCTCCTAGATGTTTGGCATACATTCCGGCATCCTGGTCATAAACAAGATTATAATCCAGTGAAATAGGGTCAGAAAAAGCAGCAGATTCGGTATGTATCTCCCTTTGGCCGAAATAAGCAATATTATTTTTTACAATAATGTTTCCGCCTTTGTCACCACCCCCATAATCCTGGATCAATGCCGGTACGCAGCCTGCAGAATTGGGAAGGTAGAAGGTGTTGTGATAAATGAAAGTATATCCGTTACCGCTTCGCCCGAATTTAATACCCACACAAGAGCCGGTCCATTGCCATATATTATGATGAACAACATTTCTAAAAATATAAAGCGGGCCCACTGCAGAAGGAGCTATGCTGAATCCAATGTTCGCACCTTCAATTTTATTGTCCCAAACCCTTGTATTTACATTGTTCCCATCTAACTCTATACCATCATCTGTAGCATCCCAACAATCATTACCATAAATATCAGTATCCTTATAATTGTCTGTATAAGTAAAATTTGAAGAAGAAGAAACACAATCTTCTCCATGGGTGCCATCTCCTTTATACTTATATTCAACTTTATTATACCTGATCACATGATTTCCAGCACAATGATGAACAGATACCGCACCATAATCCTGGTCAGTTGGTTCAGAAACGGGGACTAAATGATTGTATTGAACCGTGATGGCCCTGGTAGGAGCATAAGTATTGTAACTCATTTCTCCGCCCATTTTTACACCGTAGCCTCCGCCATATTCGGTAACATAATTATGTTCAATGATTACATGATGACTATTTGCATCTGCACAAATTCCTCCAAAATTATCAACGATAGAAAATCCTTTAACACGGATATAAGGAGCTTTTATCAAAATTCCTACGGTGCTTCGCAACAAGTTATCTCCCGGGGGATCAATGGTAACTACTTCCGCATTATAGGTTCTAAGCGTAACATAATTATTAACTGTTCCTCCCTTACTCATAGTTACTTTTTCAGGATATGTTCCGGCTCTTACATTTACTATATCACCGGCTGCAACAGCATCTACTCCTTTTTGAATTGTTTTAAAAGGTAAAGCCAGAGTACCGGGATTGTTATCACTTCCTGTTGGTGATACATAATAATTTGTTCCATTAGAAGGAATCAGATCGCTTTCGATCCAGGTGGAAGTACTTTTTGTTTGCGGGTTTGTTCCTGTTACTCCATCTGCATCTGCCATGGTCACTTTAACTTCATAAGAAGTACCGGCTTTTAAACCTATTAAACTGCCCCTCCACTGATTCACATTTGCAGCATTGCTGAAGGAAACACCATTTAAAAATACATTGCTTCTGCGATCCACACTCATGGCCATACCTGCATTAAAAGCAGGGTCCCCTGTTTTTCTCCATTGCAAAGTGGCTGAATTATTAGCATTGGCATCGCTTCTAAAGTATACATAAACTCCTACGGATTCATACGTGGAAACCAATCGTATACTATCAAACGCAGTGGTATTTTGTCCTTTAGTTAAAAGAGAGAATCCAAATGCGAGAAATAAAAAAGTAATTTTTTTCATTGTTTTATTTTTTAGAACTGTTAATTTAAAATTGCCGCAAAGTTTTACTGTTAATCACTGTAAAAAATAATTCATCCATTCCACCTATCAAATAATTATTTCACAATATTCACGTGCCCAATGTATTTGTGTTCAATGCCGCTACATTTCTCTCTCACAAATACTTTCCAAACATAGGTATCTATCTGGGCAACATTTTCACCCTCATTTGCCCTGCCATCCCATTGTTCGCCCCAGGTTTCAGTTGACCAGATAAAATTTCCCCAACGGTCGAATATCCACAATTCATAATTTGATTCATCAACTCCGGTTCCTTTAGGAGTAAACCCATCATTAATCCCATCTTCGTTAGGAGTAATGGTGTTGGGGACATAAAATGTAAAGTCGCCAATTACATCTACTGCCCCGTAAGTAGTATCCTCACAACCATATTGGTTTGCAACAGCTAATCGTATTTTATAATTAGCACAAACAGCAGGATAAGCAAAGAACGGATGTTGAATGGAGGACCCTGAATTATCCGGATCTCCGAAATTCCAGTCCCAACTGACAGCGTCAGTTGAACGATCATAAAAATAAAATACAGGGTCGAATTCTGTTACGCTATTTGAACTTACAGTAAAATCAGCTGTTGGTTCAGGAAATACAGTAACTGTAACTGTACTGTTTACTATGCAGCCATCATTTCCCGTTCCGGTAATTGTATATACAGTTGTAGTTAGTGGACTGGCTTTTACTGTTGAACCTATTGCAAAATTTAATCCTGATACGGGGCTCCAAATATAGTTTATTGCACCACTTACAGTAAGAGTAGCAGTATCTCCAGGACAAATACCTGCAGGAGTGGTCAATAAAATTATTTCCGGATGTACAGTTACAATTACAGTTGTGCTTCCTGTGCAACCAAAGCTGTTTGTTCCTGTTACTGTATAGGTAGTTGCAGAAGTCGGACTTGCTGTTACAGATTCCCCGATTAATGAGTTTAATCCTGTGGATGGTGACCAGGTGTAAATGCCGGATCCGCTTGCTGTTAACACAACGCTGGAATTTTTACAAATAGTGGCATTGGGGATATTAATTACAGGAGCCGGATTTATTGTCAATTGCGCCGTTGTTGTTCCTATACAATTATTTGCATCCATAGCTGTAATGGTATAAGTAGTTGTTGCTGCAGGATTAGCTGTAAAAGTATTTCCCGTCAATGAGCCCGGGCTCCATGTAAAATTAATTGATCCCGTACCTCCTGATCCAAATGCTGTAAGTGTTGCAGATGATCCCGTACAAATTGTTGCATCTGTTGATGTAACTGTTACGGGTATAGGTTGAGTAATTGTAACATTTAATGATGATGAACAACCATTAATATCTGTAAGCGTTACCTGGTAAGTTCCTGCAGATAAATTAACAGCAGTAGCAGTGTTTTGAACAGGTGATGTATTCCAGGAATACGTGTATGGCGATGTTCCTCCGCTTGCTGAAACACTTATAGTTCCATCATTTCCGCCAAAGCATTTTATATTGACTGATGCTGAAATTCCTGCTACAGGAGGAGCCGAACTATTTACAACAGCAGTTGATTTTTTAGTACATCCTTTGGAATCAGTTACTGTAACAATGTAACTGCCTCCTGTCAATCCGCTGATGGCAGCTGTTGTATACCCGTTACTCCACAGATATGAATAAGGAGCCGTTCCACCTGAAACGCTAACTGTTGCCGTTCCATCGGACGCCCCGCATACTGCAGATGTAGCAGAAGCAGTAACTGTAATAGGAAAAGGTTGCACAACAGTTATTGATGCGGTTTTGCTGCAACCCTTAGAGTCCGTAACTGTTACACTATAATTGCCGGCTGTTAATCCTGTGATTGTACTGGTGGTTGATCCATTATTCCATAAATAAGAAAAAGGAAAAGTGCCTGAACCTAATGTAATTGTTGCACTACCATCATTCCCCTCACAAGTTCCAGGCTTTGATGTCCCGTTTACAACGGGCTCAGGAGAAACAAAAGCGGTATCTGGTATCCGGTATGTTCCGGGGCATACACTAACATAATAAACTGTTGTAGTTGTTAGTGGTGGAGTAGTAAATGCATCCCCGCTTCCCACAATATTTCCATATTCATCAAACCAGAGAATCGAAATCCCTTTTGGAATAGTTCCAAATAATTGCGCTGTTAAGTTTGCTGATGACCCGGTACAAACGGAATCATTAAACGCGATAAAATCAAAAGCTGGATTTGTGATCATGCCCGTTGAACCCTCTCCGCCTTTGGTAGCGCCATTTGGAGGGAACTCCACCAACGAAAAACAGTCGGATACTCCATTATTTGCACCCGATACAGAAGTGGAAATTATTCCATTGGATATTCCTATATAACCGCCGCCGCCGCCGCCGCCAGGACCTTCTGATTCAACTTTTAAGGTGATCTGGTTGCCGCCTGTTCCGCCATTAGCAACAGCACTGATGCCGCTCACCACGCCATCCGCGTTAAGTATGATCGTACCACCACCGCCACCACCGCCTAGTCCATCAATTCCTCTGTCTGTTGATGATAACGCATTATTTCCATTTGCAGTAATTGTTCCATTTCCTGAAATATCACCATACACCCTGAGATATACCATTCCTCCACCTTCCGCACCCGGGCTGCCACACTTATTATTCTGATCTCCGGCTCCACCGCCGCCACCAAGAAAAATACGCCCTTGAGAGTAATCCAAAGGTCTTCCGCCCCAGCCGCCAACATTCCTTCTGTAATCTCCCCGCCATGCAGTATCGCCGGGCGCAATAATCAACGCATCCCTGTCTACCTCCGAAGCCCAGGTATATCCGCCTTTCCCTCCGCCTGAGGATGTGGAATTTGAAAATCCAGGATATTCCATCTCCCATGCAGTTATCCATGAAGGGTTGCTGGTATCGGGGTTGCCGTTTCCATTCCATGCAGATAAGTTTCCTCCATTCGCACCACCGCCGCCACCAGCGTTGTGCGCGTTTCCACCACCACCGGCATTCCCGGCTGCACCTCTGCAGTAGCGGCCTCCATAAACATCATAATCGGATTGATAACCTGCGATCCCTTCTCCTCTTTCTCCACCATCTAAGGGATCCATTGATGCAGGCTGGATTCCTCCATAATATTTTGTAGAATATTCGGACGCACCTCCGCGAAATCCTTTTCCATTTACATCGATCAGCCCGCCTGAATTAATAATTATATTTCCCAGCACTTCAATGCTCACAACTCCGCCTATGCTTCCATTCCAAGGTGGACAAATAAGAGAGCCGCCACTATTTACAGTAAGCGAAGAGTATCGTGGAATGCGGATGATCTGTGTTTTGCCTGAGGCAGAGTAACTGTTTTGAAGAGGACATATTGTAATAGTAGTAGAATTTGGAACAGAAATCACTTCGCAAAATTCATACGATCCGCAACTATTATAATTAAGCACTTCTCCCCAGGTACTATCCATCACTCCCGATTTAATTGTTGCCCCCTGCATCTGGAGAATCATAAAAAGGTCGCCAGCTTTAAGAGTAGACGGGAATGTTCCTCCTGAATTTAATGACGAATTTCCAACATTAATACTGCTTGAACCTGAAGGAGCATCCACAGCCAGGTTCGTATATTCATTTACTATCGTGTTTAATGTGCTTACGGTGAAAGCTCCACTTTTTCCACGCTGAGCAATTAATAAAGTATGACAGCACAATAAAAATAAGAGGAAGAGTAGGTGCTTTATTGTTTTCATTTTTGTGCAATGCAGACTTTATTTTTAGTCTGAGGAATTATGTTTATTGAATGTGGCGCTTAAATTCATAGTAGTTGTAGTAATTGCACTTTGTGCAAATTGCAACATTCATTAATTGAATGGTGAAGATCATTACGTAGCATTTTTTCCATGTTTTAGTTTTTTTCGTTTTGTATCTTTATATAAAGAATAAAATAGATCCATAAATCGGGGCCGATGGAGCATTCTTTTGTTCTGATATTTTGGCATTTACTTCCATATGATAGAATGAATTGCAAATCATTAAATAGAATTTTTCATTGACTGATTTTAAAAAATTAATATTTTTTTTAGTAAAGGTATTTCCTCCCCGAACCCAAGGCAAATCAAATTCATTTTATTCATAGGAGTCTGGTACATAGTATTTATGGAATTATTTCCTTAAATTAGGGCCATAATTAGTATAAATGAACTCCTTCTCATAGTTGTCTATGAAGCCATCTGAAGACCTGTTTGATCTTATTAAGTCATTGAGCCCGAATGAAAAACGGTATTTTACCATCAATGCTTCCAGGCATGTGATCGGCGAAAAAAATAATTATATACGTCTTTTTGAAATGATCGACAAGCAAAAAGCATATAACGAAGAGGTTATTAAAAACTATTTTAAGGGTGAAGTTTTTATTAAACAAATGACCTTCACAAAAAACTATTTGTACAACCTCATTTTAAAAAGTTTAAATAGTTATCATACGGAACTGTCGATTGACTCCCAGATAAAAGAACTATTGAGGAATGTAGAGATCCTTTACTCAAAAACGCTTTATAAACAATGCAGTAAAGTTTTGGCCAGGGCAAAAGAATTAGCCTATAGTTACGAAAAACATGTACAAATACTGGAAATACTTGTATGGGAAAATAATATTGCCGATGTTGTTTATAGGGACAACGACACTTTAAAAAAAATAAATGAAAACTATTATCAAGAATTTGAAACTATTTTAAACACGCTGAAAAGTATAAGAAAGTATCAGAAACTGGTGGATGAAATTTATTTAACATTGTTGGAGGAAGGGCAATTCAGGAATAAAACAAAAATGAAAAAACTAGATGAGGTTTTTCAAAAAGCACAATTAAATGAAAAAGAAGCCGATCTTTCTTTTGATGCCAAAAGATTCCTTTACTCTGCCCGTTCTTTGTATTATGAACAATCTCTCGATCCTGCAAACTATCATCTATATACTACAAAACTTGCTAAATTATTTGAATCTTCTCCAAAACAGATCCAAAAACACACAGGCAACTATGTTAATGCATTGAATAACCTGGTGATGTCATGCAAAGTCCTGAAAAAGTATGATGAAGCGGTTGATTACATAAAAAAAATGCGAAAAATTGCTTTGGCCATTTCTAAAAATTCTGAGATCAACAAACGCATATTTGAACGTTCCTATTGTCTGGAACTGGATGTAAATATTGGAAGAGGGCATTTTGAAAAAAACACTGCTTTAATAAAGGAAATAGAAGCCGGCTTTAACTTGTATAAAGTCGGTGATTTGTATAAAGGATTGCTTCAATTTGATATTGCTTATTCCTATTTTGGGATGGGCGCCTTTAATAAAGCATTGATGTGGTTGAATAAAGTTTTGAATACTACTGCATTAGAATTCAGGCCCGATATTTTTTGCAATGCTCAATTATTTAACCTGATCATTCATTTTGAATTGGGTAATAAGGACCTGTTGGAGTACATTGTGAAATCTACTTACCGCTTTTTATACAAAAAAGAAAGCCTGTATAAGTTTGAAGTAATTATGTTGCAATACATAAAAAAATCAGCGCTTGCCGACACACCGAAAAAAATGATCGAACTATTTAAATCATTAAAGCAGGAGCTGCTTCCTTTGTTAAAAGATCCTTATGAAAAAAGAATATTATTAAGCTTCGATTATATTTCCTGGCTGGAAAGCAAAATTGAAAAAAGAAGTTTTGCTGATTGCGTCAAACGAAGGGCAACTTTTGAGTCCGAAGTCTGAAATTGTGAAAGAAAAAGTAAAACAAAACTACATATTTACCGTCCGTTCAATACTTTTCCATAAAGCATCCGCCGTTTTATCCCAGGAAAAATCCAGCTTACGTTTTCTTCCTTTTTGGATCAGCACATTTCGCATGTCGTCATCTTTGTAGATATACAACATTGCATTGGCGATAGATTCCACTGAAAATGGATCAACTAAAAGCGCAGCACCGCCTGCTATTTCCGGCATGGATGTTACATTACTTGTGATCACCGGTACATCACAGTTCATTGCTTCTATTATAGGAATTCCAAACCCTTCAAAATAAGGAACATAAGTCATCGCAAGTGCGGCACCAATTACATTTTTTAATTCGTCTGGTGATAACCGTCCTGTAAAAACAACATCTTTTTTATGTTGCATATTGAGGTACGTATGTTTTATATCGCTGGTCCAATAGTATTTTTCACCCACTATAACCATCTTAATATTGCTTGATTGCCAATTTTTAAATTTATCAAATGCTTCGAATAAACGCGAAATATTCTTACGGGGATGTAATGCGCCTATAAATAAAAAATATTCACATCCGCTTATAAATTTATGTTTTGTATGTTTTTTTAATTCTTCATTAATAGGGACATATAATGAATTACATCCATTGTATACCACATCCACTTTGGAAGAATTAATGCCGTATGTTTTTACAATGTCATTTTTAGAAAATTCTGAAACAGTTGCTATACGTGCCGCTTTTTGTGCAAACTTTGGAAAAAAATATTTGTAGTACTTGCGAACCAAAAAAGGAAGGTCATTTGGATAATGCTCAAAATTCAGATCATGCATTACAGCTAATTGCTTGCAATCAGCTTTCAATGATAAATAACCGTCAGGCGATAAAAAAAGATCCGGCTTGAATTTATTCAAAAAATTAGCCACTGAAAATTCAAACCACCAATAGAATAAAAACGGATGTCTTGCCTGTGGAGCCAGAATAACCGGGGTAATATTTTCTGAAAAAATAAAATCCTCATCAAAGTCCCGGTCAAATAAAAAAATGAAATGGTCTTCGGGATGATCAGTAGTGATACGTTTTAATGTTTCATAACTGAACCAGCCAATGCCCTCTAATTTATTCTTTAATAATAACCGTGTGTTTACAACAATTTCCATCTACGAATTACAAATTTATACGAATATACTAATCTGTATTTGTTCAGCTTATGTTAATTTAAAATAAATGTATTTTTCATTCAAAAGATTAGTGTAATTAGTAATCTTAGTGCCATAGTGGTAAAAAAACATTATTTTTAACCCAATGAAAAGTGTTGTTAAATACATACTTCACAAATTATTAGGGTTTAAAAATTATCTTTTCATTTTTTCATTGTTTAAGATCTATACACTTAGACGAGATAAAAATGAAAAGGATTTTTTTCAATTTCTGGCCTTAATTCCTTCGGGGACTATTGTTCTTGATATTGGTGCTAATATTGGTATTATGACCGTTCACCTGGCACGTTCTATAAGAGATGTAACAGTTTACAGCTTTGAACCTATGCCTAATAATATTGGTGCCTTCAAACGCATCGTCAATTATTTTAAACTTAAAAATGTACAGCTTTTTGAAATTGCATTGGGAAATGCCGAAGGAGAAGCAGAAATGGTAATGCCGGTTATCAATGCCGTTCGCATGCAAGGATTAAGCCATGTAGTTCATAATAGCATAACAGAAAATAATGAAGGCGAACGTTTTAAAGTTCCATTAAAAATGCTGGATAAAATGGAAGAACTAATAAATTCCCCTAAACGGATCAGCGCTATAAAAATTGATGTGGAAAATTTTGAATTTTTTGTACTGGATGGCGCTAAAAACCTCCTGGCTAAAAACAAGCCTGTTGTGTATGCCGAACTTTGGGAAAATGAAAATCGCGAAAAATGCTTTGAATTATTCAATACCCTGAATTACAAAACAGTGGTGATCGTCAATAAAAATGCTGTTCATTTTGATCCTTCCCTTCATAAAACCCAGAATTTTATTTTTTTGCCTAAATAAATCTATACATTAACTAAATTTATACTGATTTGGTTTATATTATAAACTAGTTTAATTTTGCATTAAATGAAGGGCAACTCTAAAATTAAATATATTTTATCTATTGCAACGGTATTAATGGTCGTTTACTTTTCCAATGCACAAAGCAAAAAATATATTGCTTCAATGGAAAAGAATATTGTCTTTATTGATACCATACGAGGGATCGAGTCACTCCAAAAACTAGCCAATACATTTGAACAACTGTCGGAATTGGAAAAATCCGAATGGCTGCCTCTTTATTATACAGCATACTGCTATGTAACCATGGCACAAGGTTCAAAAGGAAATACCATTGATATATATTGTGATAAAGCCGAAATTTTTATAAATAAGGCGGACCTGCTCAGCCCCAATAACTCAGAGATTTATGTTATAAAAGCACAAATTGCAGCCGCGCGTATTAATGTTAATATCGCTAAACGTGGAGCAAAATTCGGCCAACAGTCAACTGCCATGTTAACCAAAGCAAAAACCCTGGATGCAACTAATCCAAGGCCATGGCTGGTACAAGGACAAAGTAAATTTTACACCCCTCCGGCATTCGGAGGAGGAAAACAAAAAGCAAAGCCTGCGTTTGAAAAAGCACTTGAACTATATGAAACATTTAAACCTGCAAATACCATACATCCTAACTGGGGGAAAAGAGTTGCTGTTTATTTTTTGAAAAAATGCAATGAATAATTAATGCAATAAAGTTATTTAATTATCCAATCCGGAAAGAATGTTTAAAGACCTTGATCCTTTATTACACTCGCAATTACGTTTATCTGTCATGAGTTTATTGATAAATGTAAAGGAAGCGGATTTTGCTTTTTTGAAAGAAAAAACAAAGGCAACTGCAGGCAATTTAAGTGTACAGATCAGTAAATTAACCGAAGCGGATTATATAATTGTGACCAAAACATTTAGGGACAATTACCCCCAAACCAGTTGCAGGATCACAAAAAAAGGAATCAAAGCTTTTGAAGAATATGTAGCAGCGATACAGGTATACATTAAAAAAAATTAAATCTACAAATTACGAATCTATACTAATATACAAATCTGGGTCTGTTATCAGAATTAATTAAAAATGTTACACTGAAACATAATTAGACTCTTTAGGTTTAACCAAATAACTATTAACTGATAACCAATAACTATTTCACAAAATGGAAAACAAGGACGAACAACTATGGCGCATTGCCAAAAAACGTGTAAATTTTAAAAAGCAATTTGCTTCTTATATTATTATAAACCTTTTCTTATGGGGGATATGGTGGTTCACCCTGGAGCATAATAATTACAATTATGCAGGAATTCCATGGCCGGCATGGTGTTCATTGGGTTGGGGATTCGGTTTAGCATTCAGTTATTACAATGCTTACCACAACAATGAAAATGCTGTTACGCAGGAATACCAAAAATTAAAAGATAAAGAAAGGAAATAATTGTTATTTCATTCCTGATAAAACAATTATTCTGTCAAACTCTTCGGGCTTTACCGCTGAAACAGATAAACGGCTTAGTTTAATGATCTGCATATTCATGAGCTGTTTGTCCGCTTTGATCTCCGTTAAAGTTACAGGACGTTTTAATGTTTTAAACGGAGCAATCTCTACCACGCTCCATGCAGGATCATCTGTAGTAGGATCCTGATATGCTTCCTTTACTACTTTGGCAATCCCAACAATGGCCAAGCCTTCATTACTGTGATAAAAAAATAGCAGGTCGCCTTTTTTCATCGCTCGCATGTTATTTCTGGCGGCATAATTTCGCACACCATCCCATACCGCTTTTTTATCCTTCAAAAATTGTTCCCAACTGTATTTGAAGGGTTCTGATTTTACCAGCCAATATTTCATATCTACTAATTACGAATTTATACCAATATACGAATTACGAATCCTTACTAATATACTCATAACCGTTAACTATTTACCCATGACCAAATGACCGATCTCCCAATAACCAATTACCAATAACTATCTTACAATTTTTCCATTCTCAAACAAAACAATAAACGCTCCCTGGAAACCTTTTTCAATAAGTAACTTTTTATGTTTCGCTGCTGCTTCATAAGTTGTAAAGTTTCCGCTGAAAAATTTTGTCATTCCATTTTCAAGAACAACTTTAGAAGGTTCGGGCACACCTTTTATTTCCGGCTTTAGATTGAACGCACCGATTTGCACCCGAAACGTTTTCCCGGTGGATGAAGGAATTGCAGTAACCGGAATAGTTGAATGTGATGGCAAATGCAAGGTATTTATTTTGTTGTCTTCTTTTATCGCTTCTGTTGTAAGCGGCTTTTTCACTTCTTTCACTGCTACAATAACAGGAGGAGTTACTATGTCCTCTTTTTTCTCGGGTTCAACCGCTGGCAAAATTATTTTCTCCTCTTCTTTTGAAGGCGGAATATTTACAACAGATGGAATTGTTTCTTTAGGAATACTATCCTTGCTAGGAGAATATAAAATTGGAGGTGGGAGGGCTATCACATTAGTAACGGATGCTGTATCTGCCCTGGTTGCAACTGCATCATTGCTTATTTTAATTGTTTTTGTTTCCAGATCAAAGGTTTTGCGCTCATCACCCAAAAGGTAAGCAATTTTACCTTTTATATTTTTAATCCCTGATGCATTGGGGGAAACGCTTACTTTGTATGAAATTGTAAATTGTTTGTCTTCCGGCGGAGCGATCCAAATTATCTTTGCCGTGCTGTCACCAAAACTAAAACTGCCGCCTTTACTGTCGATTTCTGTAGCAGTGCAACCCACCGGAACATTTTGAAAAAATTTCATAAAACCGATGGTAGAAGATATATTAATTGTGATTTGTGTAACATAACTGCCATTGGAACCAACTACTTCAGGAACTTTTTGTATTGCTGTCAGCTCTTGCGCAAAAGAATTATTAATCACTAAAATCAAAAAAACAAACTTGAAATACTTAAGCATTTTTAGTAAATTAAATCCGGTATAATAATAAATAATAAATCCGGTCAAAACTAGTAAAAGTGTTAATTTGGTAACCTGTTAAATGAAAAAGCAACTTCAAAAGTTATCGCCTGAACATGCACGCGCACTTATTCTTCAAAGCCAAGGCTTATTGAAAAACAACTTTGGCAATGGAAAAAGGGGCGTCTTGTCTGCCATTCAGCACTTAGGATATTTACAAATTGATACTTTATCCGTAGTTGCACGGGCCCATCATCATATACTTTGGAGCAGGTTACCCGACTACAATGAAAAATTTTTAAATGAACTGTTAGAAAAAGATAAATCCATTTTTGAATACTGGAGCCATGCAGCATCCTATTTACCAATAAGCGATTATCGTTTTTCCCTTCCACAAAAAAAAGCGTATGCCGCAGGTAAATCACATTGGTTCGGACAGGATAAAAAAATGAAACTGTATGTGCTGGATAAGATCAAGGCGGAGGGTCCTTTACAATCCAAAGATTTTGAACATAAAAGAACCGGTCCGGGAAATTGGTATGAGTGGAAACCGGCAAAAAAAGCGTTAGAACAGTTATTTATGGAAGGAAAATTAATGGTTGCCAAACGGCAAGGATTTCAAAAAGTATATGATCTGACTGAACGGGTATTGCCTTCACACGTGGATATTTCCATACCCAGTATCCCGGAACATGCAGCATATTTGATATATAAGGCAATACAGGCACAGGGAATTGTAAGCGAAAATGAAATTGCTTATTTAAGAGGTAATTTAAGAGAGCCTGTCAGTAAAATTTTAAAAAAATTTCTAAAAGAAGGAAAATTAATTGAAGTACAAATCAACGGTATTGAAGTGCCTTTTATAAGTTCTCCCGAAAAAATAACCAGGATCGAAAATATAAAATTCCAAACTCTTCAATTGCTTTCACCTTTTGATAACCTGGTTATACAACGAAAACGGTTACAGCGCATTTTTGATTTTGATTATATGATCGAATGTTATTTACCGGAAGCGAAACGCAAATATGGATATTTTACCTTGCCTGTTTTATACAACGACCAATTTGTTGCGCGTTTTGACCCGAAAGCTGATCGTGCGAATAAAATATTTTATATCAGGGCAATGCACTTTGAAAAAAAATTTAAACCTTCCACATCATTTAATGTATTATTTGCCTCAAGGTTAAAAGAATTTGCAACATTCAATGGCTGCACAAAAATTGTAATTGAAAGAGGGGATGTCAAATGGAGAAAAGAATTAACGAGTATGCTTCAATCGGTCAGCTAACTTTTTTCTTCTCATATTTTTTCACCCGAATTAAAAGTTCTTTAAAATTGATGGGTTTAGCCATAAAATCATCCGCTCCAAGCCCTAATGAAGATAATATAACATCACTTTTATCCAATGAAGAAATAATGATCACCGGAATTTTATTGAAATAAAATTGTTTTAACATGCTGAGCATGCTTAAACCCGATAGATCCGGCATCATAATATCGCTAATGATCAGGTCCAGGTTTTTATTTTGTGCCATTTCCAGTGCTTGCAGCCCATTGGTTGCAGTAATTACTTCAAATCCTTCTGATGTTAAGGAATGTGTTATAGCTTCCAGGATCATTTTATCATCGTCTACTACTAAAATTTTCATGACTATAGGTTTTAGGATTTTTTACTTTATTACCATAATAAAAGCAGTATTATCAATATGACCACAAAAATGATACTCAATACCTTATAGATATCATTTTTTTTTTCGCTGCTTTCTATTTCAACGTTCTCAGTTATCTCCAGTACCAACTCTTTTATTTTCTGGAAACCGCCCTCCTTTTTAGAAACATATTCAAATGCCCCTTCATTCAGACTTTTAACAGCGGTTTCAATATTTTCCTGTGCTGAAAATATAACAACGGGCAATTGAGGAAACAGGGAATTTATTTTTTTCAGTACTTCCAATCCATTCCACGCATATGGAAATTCAGCATCCAGGTAATAGTCCAGGATAACCATATCCGGGTTCATATCCATTGCATGTAAACATGCTTCTCCTGTAGGAAATGTTTGTATCTTCAGGTTAGGAACCTCTTTCAACAGCCAATTTTCAAGCACCTTAAGAAACATCGGATCATCATCTACAATAAAGATCAATATGTCTTTTTTATTTTCCATGGCTTTGCTGTTTATGTGCATCGTTGCATGTACCAAAAAGCGAGCATAACTAATGTTGTAAAACTTATTACTCCTACTAGAATTCTCAAGATTTTTTTCTTTTTTTTCTTTTCTTCTTTTTTAATAAATCCCTTGTCTTCACGGCTATTGATCAATAATTTATCAATTATTTCACTGATCTGCTTAACAGAATCTTTTTCTTTTAATAAATATTCATAAACGCCTCCCTCATGCATAAATTGTTGTGCGATATGTACATCATGGTTTTCTGTTAATACTACCACAGGAATTTCCGGGTTTTCTTTTTTTATCTCTTTAAATGTTTCCAGGCCATTCAACCCCGGTAAACCATAATCCAGTATGATCAGGTCAGGATTCATTGATAAGTTGGAAATGCATTCTTCACCTGTTTTAAAACTCACAAAATGACAGGAGCTTTCTTTTGACAACATATAATCCAACATAAGAGAGTACATGTCATTGTCTTCTACTATAAATACCAGTTTATGTTGTACATGTTCCATTTCTTATATTTTTATCCCCGATCAAAATATTCCGGGAAAAACATCTGAATAACAATTGCTGTTAAAACTGCAGTTCCTAAGATTCCCAGCACCACCCTTACCCAAAATTTATAATTTTTTAATTCACGGGCCAATGTTATATTATGCATCCCGTTTTTTATTGCGTTCTGCACTTTTAAAAATGCATTTTCATTTTTTATAACATAATCAAAAGCTCCATACTTCATCGTATCAATTGCCACCTGCATTTTATCCTGTCCGGATACCATAATCACAACAATATTAGGATGCATTTGTTTGATCTTCCGTAATACAGAAACTCCGTTAATTGCTGTAGGATACTGTCCGTTTAAAATATAATCCAAAACCACCACATCTGGTTTTTGATCCAGGTTTTTTATACATTCTTCCCCATTTGGAAAGGATGTTATTTTAATATTCCGTTTCAATTTTTGTTGAAGATGATGCTCCATTGATCTAAGGAACATGGTGTCATCATCCACAAGAAAAACATGAAATGGAGTCCGGCTAACAGCCGTTACTGATCCATTGGAATTGACCTTTAAAGGAATATCAATTGTTGTCTCTATTTTTTCGGTTGCAGTTAACATAATAAATAATAATATGGTTTTATAGTACAATTTACGTTGTGCTTTATTTATAGTTACCTCGTTTTCGGCCAATAGGCTCAGCTAATAGGCAAAGAGGGGGAATATAAAGGTGAGAAAGTTCCGGATAAAGCATATTTGCTTCCATGTATTTTTATGCTGAATACCCGAGAATTCAAATAAATGGGGTCAATTTTAACCATATAGTTTTCATCTGAAAAACTAATCAAATTCAGTATAAATTGTATTTTTACAGGACAGAACGATTACAGTGAAAAAACTCATTTACATACTTTTTTTACTCCCTGCTTTGCTTTCAGCGCAGAGAAATTTGCCTTTGAATAGGCAATGGAATTTAGAATATGAAAAGATTGTTAATTATATTGCAAAAAAAGATACAAATAAAAGAAATATTGATACCGGATTTTCCTCTTTTAGGCCATTAATAGTCCAACCGACACATATTAATAAAAATGATTCGACGAGAAAGGCAACATCAATATGGAAAAGAAAAATAAAACAAGAAAGCCTCTTTATTGTTAATGATACTTCCGATAAATTTTACTTTACTCTTGATCCTTTATTTAATTTTGAATTTGGTAAAGACCTGGCAGACACCAGCGGAGAAAAACTTTACAAGAACACACGTGGTTTTTTGATCCGCGGCAGCATTGGAAAAAATCTTGCATTTGAAACCTCTTTTTATGAAAATCAATCCACTTTTACAAAGTACATTGATAATTATGTTGCGGAAACTAATAATTTATTTCCGCAAAGCGCCAATTACAGTTATGATGTAATTCCCGGACAAGGGCGTGCTAAAAAATTTAAAAAGAACGGATATGATTATGCCATGGCTTCAGGATATGTTTCTTATTCCCCTTTCAAAATATTAAATATACAGGTGGGACACGGGAAACATTTTGTAGGAGATGGTTATCGTTCCCTCTTATTATCAGATAATGCTTTCAACTATCCGTATGCACGCATTACCACTACTTATAAAAATATTCAATACACCAATTTATATACTTCCTTTATGAATCTTACTGATGGCGGAGTAAAAACTCCTGCAAATACGGAGCGGTTATTTCAGAAAAAAACAGGAAGTTTCCAGATGTTAAGTATAAATTTTTTAAACCGATTACAAATAGGGTTATTTCAGGGTATGATCTGGGAAGCGGCAGATACAATGAATCGCCAGCATGTAAATTTCAATACGTTTGATCCTGTGATCGGA
The DNA here is from genome assembly GCA_052389695.1 of Bacteroidota bacterium. Lineage (GTDB taxonomy): Bacteria > Bacteroidota > Bacteroidia > 2-12-FULL-35-15 > 2-12-FULL-35-15 > 2-12-FULL-35-15. The sequence goes on from JBQTHQ010000036.1 coordinate 21,647, forward strand.
GTAAATACTGCTGTGTATGGATTACATAATAAGAACAATATTTTATTAGGTGCCACATTAAAATTAAAGATCACTAATTCTATTTCTTTATATGGGCAATACATGCTGGACGATGTATACTCATCAAACGATATTTATTATGGTAACATCAGGAAGAAATTTGGTTATCAGATCGGACTTAAATATTTTAATCTGTTCACCATAAAAAATTTACACCTGGAGGCAGAATATAATAGTGTTCGGCCTTATGCCTATGCTGCCAAAGATCCGCAGCAAAGTTATACGCATTATAACCAGGCGTTGGCACATCCCTTAGGCGCCAATTTTTATGAAGCAATTGGTTTTATTAATTATCGTTTAAAAGATTTTTTTGTTGAAGTAAAAATAAATTATGCTGTGAAAGGTATTGATAGCAGTGCATTTAACTTCGGAGGAAATGTATTCAGGTCAGATAATTCATCTCCATTTCAGCCGGATCTTACTGATATACAAACAACACAAGGATTGAAAACCACCATCATGTACCAGGATATTCATATTGGTTATTTAGTAAATCCTTCTTCTAATTTAAATATTGTATTAGGGATCTCTAATCGCATTTCAAAAACAGATAACGCAACAGATACTACACAATTTGTATATTTGGGAATAAGAACATCGCTTGCGAATTTTTATTATGATTTTTAATATAAAAATTATTCAAAGTCATCTCCCCTTGGGGGAGGACGGGAGGGGCCAATGGAAATTCTAATACTTGTATTTGCTACATCATTTCTGGTTGTGCTGCTTTCAACACCATCATTGATCAAAGTTGCCATCCTCAAACGTTTGTTTGATGCGCCGGGTGACACGCGCAAATTGCATACCCGTATGATCCCTACAATAGGCGGTATTATCATTTTTGCTGGAACGCTATTCTCTTTTTCGATTTGGTTTCCCAGTAATAAGATCCATGATCCCATTCAATTATTTAATGCAATGGATGAATATAAATTTATTGTATCCACATTATTGATCATGTTTTTTGTGGGGGTTAAGGATGATATTATTGGTACTGCACCTGTTAAAAAACTGGTAGCGCATGTATTGGTAGGAATGGTACTGGTATTGATGGCCGACATCCGCATTGTTGGCTTACACGGTATTTTTGGAATTGAGGTGATCCCTTATTGGGCAAGTGTGTTTTTATCTTTATTTACTTATATCGTGGTTGTTAACGCTTTTAATTTAATTGATGGTGTAGATGGTTTAGCCGGAGGCATCGGCTTTATTGCTTCTTCAGCAATGGGAGCCTGGTTTGCATTTGTAGGGGATTATGTGATGGCTTGCCTGGCTTTTTCTTTATCAGGTTCATTATTGGCCTTTTTAATGTTCAATTTTTCACCCGCCAAAATATTTATGGGCGATTCAGGCTCTTTAACCATTGGTTTAACAATTGCTATACTGGCAATTAAACTTGTTGGCTATGATGTAAGCTCCATTAAACATGAATTTTTATTGAATGCATCCAAACCTATTTTTGTAATGTCAGTATTGGTATACCCTTTGGTAGATACCTTGCGTATCTTTATTTATCGGGCTGTACAAGGAGTGTCCCCTTTTTCAGCCGATAGAAATCATATTCATCATCGACTGATCGATATTGGATGTACCCACAAGGCAACAACCATCATACTCTATTCTGTTAATATATTTATCATTGGCCTGACGCTTTCACTAACTTATATCAATCCTACTTATACCTTATTGATATCAGGCGGGACCGCCTTGGCATTAGCGCAAATACCTTTTTTTATTCCTAAAAAGAAAAATCGTACAGCCAATGAATAGGAAATTACTGTATCCATTTTCTGCCTTATTATTTTTACTTGCCCCGCTTTTATCTTTTTCCCAACAACTCAATTATACACTCAATCGTGATTTTCTCTGGGGATTTGATAACTACTATAATAACAAGGACGAGAAATTTCAGACATTCGCAAAACCATATCGCTTCAGCGATATAAAACAAATAAAAGATTCAACAGCCGAATTCCCGCGCTTACTTGCAGGAACAAAAGCGGAAGAATTCGATAAGAAGGCTAAGGGTCAAATTGAAGTATATCCTATAATGACCGCGCAGGGAGGTTATGATATGTCTTCTGCTTCCCATGCAACACACGACTTAGCGATTGGTGGTAATTTAATAGTATATCTTAAAGACAAATTTGCACTTAACCTTAAAGCAATGGCAGGTAAAGCGGTTTATCCAAGCCCTGTTGATTCTATTGTTCGCTATTCCCGTGTTGTTCCCGGGATAGGTTATGCGTATCGTGTAAACAATGATTCGATAAATTCACAATATGCCTATCAATATTTTTCAGGATATGTTTCCTATTCACCAAATAAAATTTTCCATTTTCAGGCCGGACAGGATAAACATTTCTGGGGCGATGGCTACCGATCCCTTTTTCTATCAGATGTTGCAGCGCCTTATCCATTCCTGAAGATCACGACCAATATCTGGAAGATCACGTATGTGAATTTATTTACCATCATGAAAGATGTAACACATCCTTCGGGATTTAAAAAAGACTGGAGAAATAAATATGCTACTTTTCATTACTTGGGCTGGCAGGCTACCAAACGAATTAATATTGGTTTGTTTGAATCCGTTGTTTGGCAGGGTTCTGACAGTACACGACACAGAGGATATGATGTAAATTATCTGAACCCCATTATGTTCTTTCGCCCTACAGAATATTCATTGGGCTCTAGTGATAATGCATTCATAGGTTTTTGTTTTAAAATAAAACTGTTTAAGAAACAACAGTTCTATGGACAATTATTACTGGATGAATTTTTATTAAAAGAAGTGAAAGCACAAAATGGCTGGTGGGCAAATAAACAGGCATTTCAGTTAGGTTTTAAAAGCTTTGATCTGTTCAAGATCAAAAAATTTAATTTTCAGACGGAATTCAATTATGTTCGCCCCTACACTTACGCCCATGGAAGTGTACAGCAAAATTATGGACACTTCAATCAACCTTTAGCACATCCATTAGGCGCTAATTTTATGGAATCAGTAACTTTTTTAAATTATAGGTACAAAAGGCTATTTATTGAAGCGAAAGGAATATATGCCTTATATGGAGCAGATGATTCCTTTTCAGATCTCGGAAAAAACATTTTTGTTTCATATACTAATCGTCCCGGTGATTATGGACATTATACTACCCAAGGTATACAAACTGCTTTAATTACAGCATCCTTACGGGGAGCATACATACTGGATACGCGTATGAATTTAAAAATTGAATTGGGCGCGGCTTATCGCATCGAACAAAATAAATATAAAACAACTTCTATTCCTTTTATTTTTGTTGGCATCCGCACCGATTTGTGCAATTTGTATGATGATTTTTAGATCTGCCTATCCGCGCATTGAGGGCCATTTTCCCTTTTTGTCTTTACAGGCAAAGGATGTTCCTTTAAGATTACCTTTTTTGTCATAAATATAAACTGCCCAGCCATGTAGTTGTCCTTCGCATTTTTTTGTATAATCAAAATGCTGATTGAGCTCTCTTGTAGAATAAAATTCCTTGCATGAAATATACTCACCATTTTTAAAAACATGAACAGAACTTAATCTCCCTTTTCCGTCATACCATTTAAATTCCCCATCAAGTAATTTGATCTTTTTGTCTTCGCTTGATGTTGGTTCCAGCTTATAATTTTTTCCGCCACAAGGACCCATTGGATAAATATTGATACCGTGATCAAAATAGGTATAGCGACAAAAAATTGCTTTGGCACTGTCTACTTTTTTCCAGTTTTTATCAAGATAAATTATCCATTTACCATCTTTTTTTCCTGCAGCATCAAATTGGTTTATCTGGCTAAAAATGAATGTGTTTATACTCAGCAATAGAATGGTAAAAATCGATTTCGTTTTCATGATCAGTATTTTAATTCGCCTTCACACCTTTTTTATACGTATTCTCCATCATCACTTTTCCTTTATCATCATAATAAATCCATTTGCCATCGGGTTTGCTTTCGATACGGCCGGCTTTATTTTTTACTAAAGAATAAGAAGTAATACTTTTTAGCGCTGCATTTTCATACCAGGCTTTGCAGTCACCGCTTAACTTCCCATCGGTAAATGTTTGTTCCATTGACTTTACGCCTGTTTCATAATAATAGGTCCAGAGCCCGTTTGGTTTTTCCTCTTTATAATTTCCTTCGCTGTCTTTAAAACCATAAGGTGTCCAGAAGATCCAGTGGCCATCTTTCCTGCCTTGTTTATACGGGCCTTCTTCTTTTATTTTTCCTGAATCATAGTAATATTTCCAAAGATCATCTTTTAATTCATTCTTATAAAATCCTTCGTAATTAGTATTTTTATTGGGGAACCAACCTTTCCAGCTGCCTTCCATTTTTCCGGCTTTGAAATTCCCTTCATCTTTCTTCACACCATTATCGAACCAGGATAACCAGGTTCCTTCTTCTTTCCCGGCAATATATTTCCCTTCCTGTAATTTTTGTCCGCTCTCAAACCAAACCGTCCATATTCCTTCTTTTTTCCCTGCTAAATAATTCCCTTCTTTCCATTTGGATCCGTCCTTATATGAATATTTCCAAAGGCTATCCTGCAGATCGTTTTTATAATACCCTTCTGATTCCTTTATGCCCGTTGCAAACCAATGCATCCATTTTCCACTGCGAAGGTCATCTGTTAAACTTCCTTCCATTTCCAATTTACCATCCTCATTATACCATTTCCAGTATCCGTTCTTTTTATCATTTACAAAAGGTCCTTCACTTTTTACTTTCCCATTTTTGAACCAATTGGTACAAAACCCATTTTTTTTGCCTTTCACATACGTAACTGCAAAATCTTTTTCTCCTGTTGGGGTATAATAGGTCCATACTCCATCTAACCTTCCTTCTTTATAATTTCCTTCTCCCTTTTTTTTGCCGCTATCATACACCATGATAAATTTTCCATTTCCATCTTTTATGATCTGCTCTCCTGTATCCAGCCAAAGGTTCATCAACAGCACCTCATCCTTCTCATATATCACTTCTTTTTTAGGTTTCCCGGTTTTAAATCCCTCTTTCCACAAACCAATTTCTTTTCCGTTTTTATATTCTCCTTCTTTTTGTCTATTTCCATTGGGATACCAACCGGTGTATTTTCCATCCGCTACATTGTTTTTAAATGCGCCTTCACTTTCTTTTTGTCCATTCTCATAATAATAGATCCAGGCACCTTCGTTTTTTCCATTGCGGTAACTTTCAATACTTTTTATTTTTCCATTTTCATACCAGCCGGTCCATGTGCTATCTGATTTATCATTTTTAAAGAATGTTTCCTGTGCCTTGTTCCCATTTGCGTACCAATACTTCCAAGCGCCCTGTTTTTTGCCTATGATATAATTTTCTTCAGCTTTTATTTTTTTTCCGGGGTAGTACAACACAAATTTCCCGTTTTCCCTGCCTTCAATAAAATTCCCTTCTTTGGCAATGTCTCCATTCTCATACCAGGCAGTAAATTTTCCATGCTGCATGCCATTTTTTGTTTCCTGTTCACTTTTCTTTTTTGTTTGACCAATGCCCCAGTATTCTGTAATTAATTGGGCAAAGGAGGTGTTTGTAGCAAACGTGATTAATATGAGGAATAAGAATTTTTTCATTTGATTTTTTATACTATGAATTTTTATTTGACCACCTCCCTCCTTCGGAGGACTCCTCCTAGCAGGAGGAGAGTTAATGCGGTATACAATAACGTAGAAAACGTAAAATGGTACATTTTGCCTGTTAAATTTTTTAAAAAAGAGCTAACGTAATTCTCTACTTCATCGTCCCCCCCTCTCCTTCGGGGAGGGGGCCAGGGGGAGGGGCCTAATTCGTTTCCAGCACTTTCAAAAGCTCATCCAGCTTTGGAGTCAAAATAATTTCAGTTCTACGGTTCTTTTTACGTGCTTCCGGGGCTTTAGAGGGATCGATCGGAAAATACTCTGCGCGCCCTGCTGCAGTTAAACGTTTGGGATCAATTGAACTGTTTTTTGTGATTATTTTAACAATGGAAGTTGCCCGCATCACACTTAGATCCCAATTATCCTTAATTTCGCCATTGCCTACCATTGGCACATCATCCGTATGTCCTTCGATCAAAATATTAATATCTGTACTTTGCTCCAATACTTTTGCTACTTTTTTTAATGCTTCAACTCCCTTTGCTTCTACCTTGGTACTTCCGGATGCAAACAATAAACTTTCATCCATGGATACATATACCTTACCATTTTTTTGGGTGATCGTCAGGCCTTTTCCTTCAAAACCAAATAATGCATCCGATAATTTTTTCTTCAGCTCATTCACCGCGTCATCTTTCTTTTTCAAAACTCCTTCTAATTCCGCAACACGCGCTTCACGTTTTTTTAGTTCAGAAGTAAGTTCTTCCAGGTTTTTTTGTTTTGCATTTAATTCCGCTTCCAGTTTTCTAAGCTCATCCTGTTTTTTTAGCAACTGTTCCTGCGTTACCTGTAGTTCCCCCGAAAGCTTTTTTGTGTCGGCTAAATTACCTTCCAACATGCGATTGTATTTCTCCAACAATTGCTCATTGATCAAATTCAGCTTATCATATTTAGCAACAAGATTCCTATAGCTTGTTGCTGTAATAGAAGTATCTTTTTGTAAACCTGCAATTATTTTTACCTGGTCGGCTATTTGTTTTATAGACTCCGTAAGCTTGGTATCGCAGTCCTGGCAAATGGATTTTACTGCAGCCAGTTCTATTTCACATTTCTCACGTTTTGCTTGTTCTTCCTCCAGCTTGCGTTGAGGCACGCAGGAAACTATAAAAAGAATAAGAACCAGAGCCGGGATATAATTAATTTTATTTTTCATTTTAGATGTTTTGAATTATATGTTACAATATTATTAATAATGCCAATTGTTTTTACACCGGTCATTCAAACTTTATACACAGTTAAAAGCGGGATTTTTGTTAATAATTTCAGATGTGCAGAAACAAAAAGCCCTCCGCATCTGCGGAGGGCTTTTTGTTTGTGTTACTAGTTCACTTCTGCTTTTGCCGCCGGCTTTTCTTCTTTCGGCACAAAATATACTTTGCTCATATCCCTGTATTCCATTGGATTGGCAGGGAAATTTTTGATATTGGTTTGTATCAAACGATAATATTCATCATAAAAAATAGGCATGATAGCCGCGTCATCAATTGCCACCTGATCCGCCTGACGATAAAGGTCCATACGCTTTTTATCATCTATCTCGCGCAAGGCTGCAACAAATAAAGAGTCGAATTTTTCACTCTTATAACGTACAGAGTTTAAGTAAGATTTATCAGATAGTTTTGCCGGGATGTGCTCGCTGTATAATAAGGTCAAGAATGTTTCGGGATCCGGATAATCCGCTACCCATGCTGTTCTCCAGAATAATGCCTTACCTGTTTCAAGGCTTTCAAGATGTTCCGCGAAAGGCATTACATTTATTTCTACATCAATATTCAAATTTTCTTTCAGCATTTTTTGGATCACTTCCGCCGTTTGAATATTTCTGTCGCCACCGCCACTATTGATTTGCAGTGTTAGTTTTGGGAATCCTTTGCCATCAGGATAGCCTCCTTGTGCAAGGTATTTACGTGCTTTATCAACATCAAATGAATATCCTTTTAGCGCTTTGCTATCATAGCCTTTGAATGCCGGTGGAACAATTCCATAAATACCCGGTACGCCTTCACCTTGTAAAGTATAGTTTACAATTTTTTCACGATCAATCGCATAGTTGAATGCCAAACGAACTTCTTTTTTACTGAAAATATCGCTCAGATGCTGAAAACCATAATAGAAGGTATTCATCGCAGGGGACACTTGCATCTCAAAAGAAGCATTTCCTTCTTTTGCGTGATCCAGCTCACCTAAAATATCAGGTATCATTTCGATCGGCAAACGGAAAACCATGTCTAAGTTCCCTCTTTTAAATTCCAGTAATTCTGATTTTTTTTCTTTAATAAAAGTGAATTTAACTGCATCCAGGTAAGGCAATTGATTGCCATGCTCATCCACATTCCAATAGTTAGGATTCCGTTCTAAAATAACTGCATCTCCTTCTTTTATGCTTTTTACCTGGAAAGGACCTGTTCCAACGCATTTTGCACGCATGTCAACACCGTATTTTTCCATGGCTTCTTTAGGGAATACCCAACAGCCGGGGGTACTTAAAATATTTAAGAACCCTGCAAAAGGATGTAACAACGTAATTTGCAATGTATAATCGTCAATTACTTTAATCCCTGATACTCCATCTGCCAAAGGTTTTTTATCTATCGTAGACTGGTAATATTCATTTGCTCCTGCTACACGGTCTTTAAATGTATTACCAAATTGCTGATTCTCCGCACTGGAAGTACATAGCATTTCGAAAGAGTATTTAAAGTCATTGGCAGTTACTTCACGGCCGTTACCATCGTTAAAACTAGGGTCATCATGGAATTTTACGCCTTTACGAATGTGGAATGTCCATTGTGTTGCGTCGGCATTTTTCTCCCATTTTTCAGCTAAACAGGGAACAACGGACAGATCAACCTGGGAAAGCTTTACTAATCCTTCATAAACTTGATTCGTGATACGGTGAGAAACGGATTCTGTAATATTTAAAGGGTAAAGATTCCGGAAATCCTCTACTTCGTTCATTCTAAAAACGCCACCGTAATACACGTCACCTTTAGCTTTTCTTGATTCTCCGGTAGTACCACCATCACCACCACAGGATGCTAAAACTGCTGTAACCAATAATGAGTAAATTGCCTTTTTCATATTATTATATAGTAAATTTAGTTCGTTAACCACAAATATATAGATTATATACAAATTTCATAACAAATAGCCTAAAAAGTATTTTCCGGGATTTAGACACATTTATATATCAATCTCAATCACCACAGGGCAATGATCTGAATGCCTGGCTTCGGGTAAAATGGTAGCACGCTTTAATAAAGGCTCTAAATTGGTGCTTACTAAATGATAATCGATGCGCCAACCCAGATTTTTCGCACGGGCATTTGCTCTAAAGCTCCACCAGCTATAGTTATGAGGTTCTTTATTAAAATGGCGGAAGCTATCAATGAACCCTGATTTCATAAATCCGTCGATCCATTGGCGTTCTTCAGGCAAAAATCCACTGCTGTTGGCATTGCTTTTTGGGTTATGAATATCAATGGGTTGATGACAAATATTATAATCCCCACAGATAATGAGCTTTGGACGCTCCTTTTTTAAAACATCAATGTACTTTTGAAAATCCGAAAGCCATTGCATTTTAAATGCCTGCCTGAGTTCTCCGCTGCTTCCACTGGGATGATACACATTGAGCAAGGATACATCTCCATAATCAGCGCGGATCACACGGCCTTCATCATCATATAATTTCATCCCACAGCCATATTCTACATGGTCCGGTTTGCGCTTCGTAAAAACTGCAACACCGCTGTACCCTTTTTTTTGTGCAGGATGCCAATAATGATTATATCCCGCATTTTCAAACACAGTAAGATCAAGTTGAGTAGGATCTGCCTTTATTTCCTGCACACATAAAATATCAGGATCAGCAGCCTTTAGCCAGTCCATAAGCCCTTTACTCATTGCCGAGCGAATACCATTTAAATTGTAACTTATAATTTTTGTCATTTTTTTGCGTATTAGGATTGACGAATCCGCCGCGGCGGACGAAATCGTCAATCAACAATCGTAATTCGAAAATAAAAATACTACTTTTAAAATTGTGAAATAATCAAATTCTTTGGTCGTTAAAATAAACATTAAACATGGCACATCCCATCTGGCTTTATAAAAATAAATTATTCAGATGAAAATTCTTAAAACTATATTGTTTTTTCTTTTACTGATTTTATCTGCAGATGTATTTGCTCAAAATACCGGAAATAGGCATAGTAAACAGCTGGCTATTACAGGAGACACCCTTCAACTGGATACTTTAAGTTTAGTCCCCGGCTCTATTTCACTTACCACCACTTCCGGAACGCTTCTTGATACTTCATTCTATAAAATTAACTATGCTGAGGGGCTATTGATCCTGAATAGAAATAAATTACTTGAAAATAATATTAGTATTGATAGTTTAAACACGTCTTACAAAACATTCCCTTATTTATTTTCATCAGAAACAAAACACAAAGACGTTAGCCGCATAAAGGCCGACCTTTTTGGCATTACCAACCCTTTCAGTTATGATGTTGTTTCAAAGAATGATGATATTTTTAAGATGGAGGGCCTGAATAAAAGTGGTAGTATTTCGCGAGGGATCTCTTTTGGAAATAATCAGGATGTTGTAGTAAACTCTAATTTAAATTTGCAGTTATCCGGTCATTTGAATAACAACATTGATATTTTACTGGCAGCCACCGATAATAATATACCTGTTCAGGCTGAAGGGAACACTCAACAATTGCAGGAATTTGATAAGGTCTTCATCCAACTTTCAAACAGTAATACCAAACTTATCGCAGGGGATTTCCAGCTGACACGTCCGACAGGATATTTTATGAATTTTTATAAAAAAGCGCAGGGACTAAGTTTTTCTACCGCTTTAAAAACCAATAAAGAAAATAAAAACATTGCTAAACAAGGTATTTACAGAACATCATTGAATGCGGCTGTGTCGCGTGGAAAATTTGCGCGCAATCTGTCCAGCGGTAATTCCTTTAACGGGATAACACAGGAGAATAACCAAGGCCCTTACCGATTACGTGGCGCTGAAAACGAACCGTTCATTATTATTTTATCAGGAACTGAAAAAGTGTACATTGATGGAAGGCTTGTAGAAAGAGGCCAGGAGAATGATTATGTGATCGATTACAACACTTCCGAGATTACTTTCACCGCAAAGCAACTCATCACAAAGGATAAACGCATCGTAGTGGAATTTCAATATTCCGATAAAAATTATGCCCGCTCACTGGTTCATTTTTCAAATGATTATGAACAAAATAAATTAAAGCTGCGCCTTCATGTGTATTCGGAGCAGGATAGTAAAAATCAGCCCTTGCAGCAGGACCTGACACCTGAACAAAAAAAAATATTATCACGCGTAGGTGATACATTAGCACTTGCTGTTTCTCCAAGTTTTGATAGCATTGCATTTAATAACAATGAAGTATTATATCTGAAAATAGATACGGTAATAGGAACAAAAATATTCTCCAATGTGTTTTTATATAGTACTGACAGCGCTGCAACCTATCGTGTTACATTTAGCAATGTAGGAGCAAGAAAAGGAAACTATGTACAGATATTATCAAGCGCCAACGGAAAAGTATTCCAATGGATAATGCCCGACACCACACAATTTCCGGCTGTCCCGAGAGGGAATTATGAGCCGGTTATTCAGTTGATAACACCCAAACAAAAACAAATGGTAACAGCGGGTGTTGATTATTCATTTAACAAATACACTAAATTATCGGTTGAAGCGGCTGTCAGTAATAATGATATAAACACTTTTTCATCGGCCAACAGCGATGATGATATTGGATATGCTTTAAAGATGAATTTTGACCAGGCCAAACCCCTGCATGCAAACATAGATACAGCACGTCATAAACCATTAACAATATTTTACAATGTTAATTACGAATATACACAGAAATATTTTTCTCCCATTGAACGTTTCCGGAGCATAGAATTTGAACGCGACTGGAACCGAGGAACTGCTGCTATTGAAGACGACCAGCACATTGTAGGCGCTGTTTTTGGATTAGCAAAAGCTGACGTAGGAACGATCAGTTACCGGTTCAATACATTTTTTGAAGGCGAAAAATATACTGCCAACAAACATTTTGTAAACACTAATTTTACAAAAAGAGGATTTACTTTTTTATATGATGGAAGTTTGTTAAATTCTGCAAGTACGAACAATACTACTTTCTACAGACACAAAAGCGGTGCCTCCCAAAAAATAAAATGGTTTGCGGTTGGACTAAAAGATGAGTTTGAACAAAATAAATTTTCACTTGCAAAAAAAGATTCCCTCCTTGGTAATAGTTATCAATTCTGGGAATGGCAGGCATACATTCAAAATGCTGATACCACAAAAAATCGTTATGGATTAAATTATAAACAGCGAAGGGATTACTCGGTTAATAAGACAGGGTTTCCAACAGAATTGGATGTGTCAACATTTGCCGAAAGCTATGGTGGATTTTTTGAATTGCTTCAAAACCCCGATCATCAATTAAAAATCAATACGGCTTATCGCAGATTACAAATTCTTGACTCTTCACTTACTCAAATACCTGATAATTCCTTGGTTTCAAGAATAGAATATAATTTCCGGTTATGGAAAGGATTATTGAATTCCAATACATTTTATGAAATTGGTTCCGGGCAGGAAGTACGGAAAGAATTTTCATATATCGCTGTTGCTCCCGGACAAGGCATTTATACCTGGATAGATTATAATAGTAATGGTGTAAAAGAATTAAGTGAATTTGAAATATCCGCTTTTCCTGACCAGGCCACATATATAAAAGTTTACACTCCAACCAACGATTATATAAAAACATATAGCAACCAGTTTAGCCAGTCACTAATGCTGAAACCTTCTGCCTTATGGGCAAATAAAGAAAACGGATTAAAAAAATTCATTTCTCTGTTTGCTAACCAAACATCCTATCGTGTAGATAGAAAATCAACGGAAGATGATCTCACAAAAGCGTATAATCCTTTTTTAGTTCAAACCAATGACAGCACTTTACAAACACTCAACTCTTCTTTTCGCAACACCTTATTTATTAACCAACTTAGTTCAGTATTTGGCTTGGACTTAACTTATCAGGAGGTAAGAAATAAAGTATTACTTGTGAATGGGTTTGATTCGCGTCAGAATATTTATAAAGAGGCGCGGTTACGATGGAACATTTCGCAACAATTCAGCTGGAACATTATATATAAGGACGGACGAAAGACCAGCAATTCAGAATATTTTAATATGCGTGATTATTCCATTTTATATTATGAAGCGGAACCAAAATTAAATTATCAGCCCAATACAGCTTTCCGTGCCAGTATTTCATTCAGGTATACGGATAAAAAAAATGCAACGGAGTTTGGCGGACAACGGGCCATCCTGCAGGATTATGGAGCAGAAATAAAATACAATGTATTGAACAAAGGAAGTTTGAATATAAAGGCGAATTTTATTCAAATTCAATTTAATGGCACACAAAATACCTCCCTGGCTTTTGAAATGCTGGACGCTTTAAAAACGGGACAAAATATTACCTGGGGATTAATGTATCAGCGTAATCTGTCCAATAACCTTCAATTGAATTTGACATATGATGGACGTAAATCAGAAGGAACAAAGGCAATACACACAGGCGGGGCACAAGTAAGGGCGTATTTTTAGGTAATACGTTATTTTTTCTTTTTCCCCTCGGGTTTCTTTTTTACAAATGGTTCTTCGAAATCAAATAGCTCTTTCGGCTCTATATCCATTGCGAGTGCAATTACAAACATTGTACTTATGCTGGGGTTAAGTTTCCCGCGCTCTATTCTACCAACCTGACTAACAGCAACACCTGCTTTATGAGCAACGTCTTCCTGTGTCAATCCTTTCTTTTTACGAACATCCCGAAGACGGTTCCCCACAGCAATTAAAATAATAGGGTTTTTTAAATAGGCCATGGGTGCAAAATTTGTTCTTTATCTTGTATGGTGAAAGAGCATACTTGCGCTATTATCAGTATGTTTAAAGGAACTAAAAAAAATTCAGTAATCAAAAATAAATTTATTTAACGGTACTGTTATTTATTTAACGGTTAAAGCATCACAAAAATGCAACTTTTTGGGGCGGTCAACAACACAAAAATTCTTTCGTTTTTAGTAAATAAAGCATATTTGCCTTATTTGTTAAGAAAAAAGACTTATTATTGTTTTAACAAAATCATTTATGGACAATTCGAATTCAATTAATCCTCTGAATGTAGTTATACTGATCGCCGATAATTACATTGACAATTATATGCATCGCAAGTTGCTTGACACCATGGGTATTGCTAAAAAATACATGGAATTTAGCAGTCCTGCAGAAGCTATCGGTTACTTGAAAATAGTCCATGATTTATTCGATAAATCCGGCAAAAACAGCATTGATCTTATTGTTTTTGACATGAATAGCTCAAGGATGAGTGCCGATGAATTTCTTAATCAGATGAAAACTGTTTGCAATAATGAAATAAAAATACAAGTTATACTTATTTCAGAATTTTTAAATGATAGCGAGATAAAACAAATCCAGTCAGAAGGATCAGTAAGCGGGGTTATTCAAAAGCCGCTTGATTCCACTAAAATTATTGAATGTTTTAAAAGTATTCCTGCCTTTAAGCAGATCCTTGATCTCTAGTTATAAATTTCTTCTTACTAATTCACCCAATAATCTTATATTTGTTTACAATTCAAACCATGAATTTTAAAACCAAAGCACATATTATAGATATTAAACGTATCACAAAGCGTAACCCAGAATAAAATTCCTGTTTTGGAGCTGTCCTTATTTGCTTTGGACATAATTTTAAATTTTCATTCATAATTTTTAATTTATCTAAACCATGCCAATCTATCATAAATTGGGGAAATTTCCTCAAAAACGACATACCATATTTGAAAAACCAAACGGAGGCTATTATTATGAACAGCTTTTTGGAACCGAAGGATTTCATGGCCACGCATCTTTGTTGTATCATACACACCGACCAACGCAGGTAAAGGAAATTTTAAAATCCTACAGCGTAGCGCCAAAAATTGCTATTGATAAAAACATCAAATCATTATTACTGCAAGGATTCAAAATAAAACCTGTTGATGATTTTTTAGACAGCCGTAAATCAATGCTTGTAAATAATGACTGCATCATTGGTCTTGCAGCTCCCCGTCAATCCATGAATAGTTATTTTTATAAAAATGCGGATTCCGATGAGCTTATTTTTATCCATAAGGGGAAAGGAACCCTGCGTACATTTATGGGAAACATTCCTTTCGAATTTGGCGATTACCTTATTATTCCACGAGGAATGATCTACCAGATAAATTTTGATACTACGGATAATCGTTTGTTATATGTAGAATCACATCATCCGTTTTATACACCCAAACGCTATAAGAATTCTTCCGGACAATTACTGGAACATTCTCCATTTTGTGAGCGTGATTTTAAGTTACCGCAAGACCTGGAAACACATGACGAAAAAGGTGATTTCCTTATTAAAATAAAAAAAGAGGGAATGATTCATGAAATGGTATATGCAACTCACCCTTTTGATGTGATCGGTTGGGATGGCTATAACTTTCCGTTCGGATTCAGCATTCACAACTTTGAACCCATCACCGGACGTGTGCATCAGCCGCCACCGATACATCAAACATTTGAAACTCCCGCATTTGTAGTTTGTTCATTTTGTCCGCGCTTGTATGATTATCATCCAAGATCAATTCCTGCACCCTATAATCACAGCAATATTGATAGTGATGAGGTGATCTATTATGTGGATGGAGATTTTATGAGCCGCAATAATATTGAACAAGGGCATATTACACTTCATCCAAAAGGAATACCACACGGACCTGCACCCGGGGCAATGGAACGCAGCATCGGACAAAAAGAAACACAGGAGCTTGCCGTGATGGTGGATACTTTCCGACCATTAATGGTAACAGAAGATGCGATGAAGATTGACGATGGAAAATATTATAAAAGCTGGGTAGAGTAACTGGCTTGATGAAAATGAGAAAAATAAATAAAAAACATACAAGTACTATTTTGCGTGCGCACTCCATGGCCATGTGGTCGGTTAGTTATTGAATCTTCCAATAACCAATTATTAATAACTAATCAACTAATGACCAATGACCAACGAAACAACCATAAAAAAAATATACAAAGAAGCAGGAGATTTCCTTCCGCTTAACGGAACCGATTATGTAGAATTTTATGTGGGCAACGCCAAACAAGCTGCGCATTATTATAAAACCGCATTCGGATTTCAATCACTTGCTTATAAAGGACTGGAAACAGGAAGCAAAGATTATGCATCGTATGTAATAGTGCAGGATAAGATCCGTATTGTACTGACCAGCCCGCTTAGTTCAAAATCACTTATCAATGACCATCTGCGTAAACATGGTGATGCCATCAAAGTAATTGCACTTTGGGTGGATGATGCTACAAGATCATTTAAAGAAACCACTAAGCGTGGCGCTAAACCATTTATGAAACCTACAAAGGAAGAAGATGAAAACGGATATGTGATCCGCTCAGGTATTTATACCTATGGTGAAACGGTTCATTTATTTGTGGAACGTAAAAATTACAATGGCGTATTCCTGCCCGGATACTCTGCATGGAAATCGGATTATAATCCTGCATCGGCAGGGTTAAAATACATTGACCACATGGTTGGCAATGTGGGCTGGCATGAAATGGATGTGTGGGTTGATTATTATGAAAAGGTAATGGGATTTATCAACCTCCTTACATTTGATGATAAAGCCATTTCAACAGAATATTCTGCATTGATGAGCAAAGTAATGAGCAATGGCAATGGACGTATTAAATTCCCGATCAATGAACCGGCTGAAGGAAAAAAGAAATCACAGATAGAAGAATATATTACTTTTTACGAAGGACAAGGCGTGCAACATCTTGCAATGGCCACTGACAACATCATCGAAACGGTTACTGCTTTAAAAAATCGCGGCGTTGAATTTTTGAGTATTCCCACTGTTTATTACGATGAGCTTCAAAAACGTGTAGGAAAAATTGATGAAAATGTGGATGAACTTGCCAAACTCGGAATACTTGTTGACCGTGATGATGAAGGATACATGCTGCAGATCTTTACCAAACCGGTAGAAGACCGCCCTACATTATTTTATGAGATCATTCAGCGCAAAGGCGCTAAATCATTTGGTGCAGGTAATTTTAAAGCTTTGTTCGAATCCATTGAACGGGAACAGGAGAAGAGAGGAACTTTGTAATCTTTTTAACATTTTTTACCATCCCCTGTCAAGCCATTGATGGGGGATTTTCTATTTAAGTAGTTTTTTTAATTACTTTTACCGCATCTGAAATTCATCTATGTTCAAACAATTATTTTCGTTTATCAGCATTTCATTTGTCCTGGCATCCTGCCAGCATGAAGCTGTATTTATGGAGGTAAAAGTAAACGACCGCTATTCCATCACTGTTCCTGACTACTTACAACCTTGCACTGATCTGCATAAAGATGCATCCTTGCAATATCAAAACACAGAAAAAGATGTATATGCAATTGTGATCAATGAAAAAAAGATAACGATGCAGGAGTATAATCTTGATTATGATATTGAACTGTATTTTAAAAGCATTGCTTCACAACCTTTTTTAGAAACCATTAAAGATGGAAAAGTAAGTATTCCCGGCCGCCAGGAAATTGATGGGCACAAAGCATTAATTGCTGAGATAACCGGAAAAATTGAGGGCGCCGAAGTATTTTACAAACTGGCTGTAATTGAATCACAATATGAATTTTATCAGGTATTAATTTGGACACGTGCAGAACACAAAGAGAAGTTTGAAAAAGACATGATCACTATGATCGAATCGTTTAAGGAACTACCACATCCTAAGGAAGAGCTTCCCGAACCAAAAATAAGTGATAGTGTGCAAATCGTTCCGGCCTGGTAGTTTGGATGCCGGCTATCACTGAATGACTATCTTCTGATTTGCAATCATCCCATTTGCTGATACAACTTGTAGGAAATAAATTCCTGAATGCAGCTCTCCTTTCTCAATTACCAGTTGGTTACCTGTGAAGCTAATGTTACTAACTTCTATGAAAGAATCCCCCAAAACAGAAAGTCTTGGACTTTTATTAAAAGGAGTTGTTAAGGAAAATTCGCTAACTGATATTGTTCCTGAATGACATGCTATAAAAGGCACGCCCCACAGAGCTCCAAAAAAGGGTGTGGGATAACTTAATGAGTCATTAAGATAATGATCGGTTGTAGTTGTATTTGAGATTTCAAATATTAAATTTTTAATCCTTTTTGCTATGCGAATAGTATATGTTTGTCCCAGGGAAATTTTAAAAGGTAATTCATATCGCTTTTCAAATAGCAAAGTGGTATTATCCATTCGATATACCAAAATGCTGGTTGAACTATCATTGCCGAAAAATTCAACATAGGTTCCCGCTAAATATGCCTGCTTGCCTATGCCAAATTTGAAAATTCCATTAACATCCAATGAAATAATTTTAACATCATAAACTTGGTCAATTTCCTCGAGTACCGTTTCTGAACTATAATATGCTTTATGCTGTTGAGTATTGCCATTCCCGGTAATTTCAATAGCGCCTCCATTAATACAACAGCCAGTAAGATTGAGTTTTGAAATGCCACTGTCAAGGACATTTTGGGCATTTAAATGTCCCAAAAATAAAACCAATATAACTATAAATAGTTTATTCATTTTGAAACATTATTACCTATTCTTAGTCAATTACTTTTTAAAAAAAGTAATTAAAACTAATGATTGTTCTAGCTCAATAACAGAGCACACTTGCTCTATTCCAGCTTTGTCGACAGCTTTTCCCTTCCTGGCTATTTTATTTCCCCTAGTAACGAAAATTTTTCCGGAACTGGGAATTATGCAATCTATTTACAGAATTATATAATAACCGTTCTTTGACATTTTGTATTATTGAAGCACTAGCTTCTGGACTCTCTTGGTTTCTTTGTCCGAATTGGAATATAGCTCAACAAAGTATGTTCCTTTGGGTAAAGCGCTTAAGTCAATCTGTTTTGTGAGTAATCCTGAAATATCTTTTATGGTTTCAGAATAAATAATTCAAGTTGCTAGTTAAAGTTCTTTGAAATTAAGGGTTAGCCAAAGGTTAAGTAATTTTGTTTTTGCACAACTAAAAAAACAAAACCAATGCTAACCCAAGATAAAATTATATCAATTTT
>JBQTHQ010000037.1:0-21533 GCA_052389695.1 Bacteroidota bacterium
AAAATTGATATAATTTTATCTTGGGTTAGCATTGGTTTTGTTTTTTTAGTTGTGCAAAAACAAAATTACTTAACCTTTGGCTAACCCTTAATTTCAAAGAACTTTAACTAGCAACTTGAATTATTTAGTAAATTCAAAATAGTCCTCATCTATTTTATAATTTGCGATCACAATTGTTGGTATGTTATTCGCTTTAAAAACGTAATAATAGGATTTGTCCTTACTATACTTCAAAACATCCGTTTTATATTTCGGACTTTTAAATGTTGTTTCTGTATTAAAAAATGAGATCATTTGATTATGAACTTCCGTATAATTTTTTGAGTAATCTGTTTTTCCATTGGCAAAACTGATCTCCACTATTTTTTTAGATCCGCTGATCTGCGACAATACTCCTATTTCTCCTTTAGTAAGGTCCTCTTTATTATTTGAATAATAGGTAGCGCCCTCCAGTAATTTATTATTTACGATATCCTTGCTCCTGTCGGCTACAAAAAACTGCTTTTTCTTTAGTTCGTCAGTAACAGTCGTCCGCTCATAGCTCATACAATTTTTAATAAATCCAAAGGTCATTAATTGTCCGAATGATTTATTGCCTATAAAAATGGCGATAATAGTAAGGAATAGGATTTTACATTTCATGGTTAAAAAAGGCATTTAAAATTTTATTTTTCATTTTCAATAATAACTTCTTCCACTTTTTCTGCGGGCAATGGCGACAGGCAAAAATCCTGTTTTAAGTTTTTATTCGTTTCAAGGCCCATTGTACTTGCTTTTGTTACTGTTTCATTATTTAAATATCCTAATGACGGGCCGTTAACTATTGAAATAATGTACGCTGTGTTTGCATTCACACAACGTCCTCCTGAAGTATTTTCTGCAAATTTATACTCTCCGGATACATCTGTTTTTGTTTCAATTACTGATCCGTCTGAACCAACAAGTTTAACCGCTATTCCTGCTATTGGTTTTTTTAATTGACAATCATTAACAGTGCCTTCTATTGAAAACACAAGGGGTGGAAGCGCAAATGACCAGATATCCGCTCCTCCTTTTGTTCCTTCACGGTTAGAGGATAAAAAGCCTTTTTCTTTATTCCCTTCAAAAACAATTCCATAGTCATCTGCTCCCGAATTGATCGGATGTCTCATATTAATAACATTTGCCCATTGATTCGCTTCTTTTTGCTCTGCCTTATAAATATCCAAACCTCCCATTCCTAAACGCCCTGTTGATGAAAAGTATAATGTTCCATCATCATGAATAAATGGATAATTCTCATCTCCCTGTGTATTGATCTCCGGTCCTAAGTTAACAGGGACTCCCCATTTTTTAGTTCCTTTATCATATTGCGACATCCAGATATCGTTACCTCCTTGACCTCCCAGTATATTTGATGCAAAAAGCAAGGTCATTCCATCGTCTGAGATGCTTGGGGATGAATACTGAGAAGTTTCTACACAAAACTCCATTTTTACAGGTTCTCCCCAAACCGGGCCCACTTTGTTGGAGATCCATAGCTGGCTATTTGTCAGATCAGCGCTGCGGGTAAAAAATAACACATCTACTTTTTTTGTAACAACTCCCCCTTCTTCGATCTCTTTTGTATTTACAGGTTCAGGCAATGGAACAGGTGCACTCCAGCTTCCGTTTTTTTCCAGTTGTGTTTCAAAAATATCACTGGCAATTTTTCCATTAACAGGGTTTACACTTTTGCCGGTTACACCTGAACGTGAAGAGATAAAATAAATTCTATTGTATTTTTTATCTGCATAAGCAGGAAAAAAATCGGGCTCAGCAGTGTTAACAGATGACACATTTTCTACTTTGTAACGGGTAGGATTATTGTACCACTTTTTAGCCAGCTCGCATGATTTAGCGCCATCCTTTCCCTCTTTATCAGAAGGTTCCGCCTTTTGATAGGCTCCAAAATCCTCCATCGCTTCATCATATTTTCCTAAGGATTTTTTTGCATCTGCCAGATATAACAATGCTTTATTATCGGTATAATTTGCTTTAACAGCTTTGGCATAACATTCTTCAGCCTGTTTGTAATCACCGGTGGATCGATAACATTCACCCATTTTAAAACTAATAAACGCCTTTTGATCTTCTGTCTTAGCTTCAGCATTTGCTTTTTTATAATCTTCCAAAGCATCAAAAAATTGTCCTTGCTGAAACGCCTTTTCTGCCGACTTAAGGCCTTTTTGTCCAAAAGAAAATTTCAAGGAAAACACAAGAACTACTAAAAAAATGGATCTGTATTTCATGGGGAGTGTTTTTTTGTAATTATAAATGTATGCCTTTTTCTTTTATTTTCCATTTTTTGATTTGAAGAAAAAATAAAAACCCTCACAATATTAATTGCAAGGGTTCAATTTTTTACTTTTTACTTTTTCAACTTTAAATTAATACGCTCCCACATTTTCCTGCCTTATAATTTATGATTGACTTAGTCTATATTCTTATTTTTAAGCTTTTCTAATTCGATAATATCAATCAGGTCCTTGGGTCGTGCTGCGGCTTTTTTAGCTTCGATCAATTTATTAATATGTAAAAATTTAATAGGAATATCCTGTATAATTGCTGTGGGGGAAATGGCGTAGCATTCATCAAAGTCCTTTTGTCCGAATCCTTTTATTTCTGTCATTACATCCAATTCAAATCCTGAGGAAAAATTGATAGAACTCCACCCGGGAAGAAAATTCATTGTTTCGATGTTTTCAAATGAACCTAATTCTAATTCATTAAAAACTTGTTTTAATTTTTTCCTGTTTTCCAGAGAATCTTTTATCCACAGATCTATATCGGCAGTTGTCCTGGAAAACCCGTGAAGATTCGCAGCAAACCCGCCAATCATAATATATTTAACATTATGTTTAGCTAAGCTTTGCCATAATTTAAGGATCTCATTATCCAAAATATCCATAAAAATTATTTTTCTGATTTAGGCTGGATGATCTTAGCACTTTTAAGCATCTTGTCGATTCTGATGAGTTTCATGAGCAACTCGAATCGTTCGGTGTAACTTCTTGACAATGCTTTTTTCAGCTTGTCGGATTCATTTTGATCTGTTGGATTATGTTCGCTCATAATTAATATGCTCTAACATTTTTTCCTTCCATGTAATTGATGAACGATTTATTCACCACTTTATTTCCTCCGGAAGTAGGATAATTTCCTGTAAAATACCAGTCGCCTTTGTGATTCGGACAAGCATTGTGCAAACCTTCTATGGATTGATAAATAATTTCCACTTCTGCATTGATCCCTTCAGGGCGAAGCAGATCAGCTATTTTCCTGGAAATTAATTCGGTTGTAAAAGGTTCATATATTTCTTTTACCACATTGGTAATTTGTTCTTTAGGTAAATGTTCCTGCGCTTTGGCTCTTTCGTAAACTTCTTCTAAAAAATTCTCTTTGAAATTATCTTTCAATAATCTCACTGCTGCCTGAAAGGCAATAAAATCGCCTAATTTAGCCATGTCAATTCCATAACAATCAGGGAAACGAATTTGCGGTGCGGATGAAACCACCACTATTTTTTTAGGGCCCAAACGATCCAAAATTTTTAAAATACTTTGTTTTAATGTGGTTCCTCTTACAATGGAATCATCCATCACTACTAAATTATCCACCTCCTGGTGGATGATACCATACGTAGTATCATACACGTGAGCTACCATATCATCACGATGAGAATCATTGGTAATAAACGTTCTTAACTTGGCATCCTTGATGGCAATTTTATGAATGCGGGGTTGAATGGCAAGAATATCACTTAATTCCGGATCACGCACATGACTTCCCATCTGCAATATTTTATGCTTTTTAATGGTATTGGCATAATGATGTAAGCCTTCGATCAAGCCGCCAAATGCCACTTCCGCTGTATTTGGAATATAAGAGAAGACCGTATTTTTTAAATCATAATCGACTGATTTTAAAACAGCGGGACATAACTGGCTGCCTAATTTTTGCCGCTCTTTATAAATATCAGCATCACTCCCGCGTGAAAAATAAATGCGTTCAAATGAGCAGGATGTTTTTTTCAATTGGGTCATTATTTCAACTTCACTATATTGCCCATTTTTCTTAATGATTAATGCATGTCCCGGCTGCAGTTCTTTTACTTTATCAATGTGTACATTAAATGCTGTTTGTATCACCGGGCGTTCAGAAGTAACCACCACCACCTCATCATCCGAATAATAAAATACAGGACGGATCCCGCTTGGATCCCGCAATACAAATGCATCCCCATGCCCGAATAAACCGGTCATTGCATAACCGCCATCCCATTTCCTGCTTGCATCTTTTAATATTCTTTGTACATCCAGGTGATCCGCTATTAAGGATGATATTTTTTCATTGTCGTGGCCTTCTTTTTTAAATTTCTTAAACAGCCGCTCATTCTCCTCATCCAAAAAATGCCCGATCTTTTCCAATACCGTAACAGTGTCCGCTTTTTCTTTTGGATGCTGTCCCAGTTCTACCAGCTGATCGAAAAGTTCATCTACATTGGTAAGATTAAAATTTCCGGCAACTACTAAATTGCGGGTCATCCAGTTATTTTGACGTAAGAAAGGATGACAGCTTTCAATATTATTTCCGCCGTAGGTACCATAACGCAAATGTCCTAATAGCAGTTCGCCCGTATAAGAAACATGTTTTTTAAGCCAGGCGGCATCCGTTAATTTCTCCGGAGTTTTTTTTTGGATGTCTTCGAAACGGGAATTTATTTTTGCGAAAATTTCTTTTATTGCTAAACTACCCGTTGCTCTGCTTCGATTGATATAGCGTGTTCCGGGAGGAACATCAAATTTTATGTTTGCTATACCTGCTCCATCCTGCCCGCGGTTATGTTGTTTCTCCATGAGCAAATACAATTTATTTACTCCATAAAGCGGCGTATTGTATTTTTTGATGTAATAATCCAACGGTTTCAACAACCGTATCATTGCTATTCCGCACATAGTAAAAACAGGATTAATTTGGAATTGCTAATTTACGGTTTTTATTTGAAGAAACGGACGAGTGATAGACCGAACTTACAAATTAAAAGACCAATGAATTCATTTAACAATCTTTAGCAACAAAGTGTATATTTGTTTGTTTTTAAAAATAATCATCTGCAAATGAAATTCAAAAAACCCAGCCTGGTCGTTCAGATCTTTTTAGGGATGTCTCTTGGAATAATCGTTGGTTATTTCTGGAAAGATTTTGCTCCCGGCTTACATATCCTGAGCGATATATTCATGCGCTTTATTAAAATGATCATTGCGCCTTTAGTATTTTCAGTGTTGGTGGTTGGCATCGCTAAAGTAGGTGATTTCGGGTCGGTTGGACGCATTGGAATAAAAACACTTTTATATTTTACTATTGCTGCCATCATCTCCTTATTATTAGGATTATTATTGGTGAACATTGCTGAGCCCGGCGCAAAAATGGCGCTTGAACTGCCTGCGGCCAATGCAGACATCGGCATGGAATCAAAAGCATTTGATTCAAAAACATTTATTGAACATATTATTCCGGATAGCATTGTGGGTGTAATGGCAAAAAATGAGATCCTGCCTATTGTTATCTTTTCCATTTTTTTTGGTATTGGAACTGCTGCAATGGGACAAAAAGGTAAAGTGGTGGTTGAGTTTTTCGATTCTGTTTCTCACATCATGTTTAAAGTAACCAACTATGTAATGGCCTTTGCTCCATTGGGCGTGTTTGGCGCAATCGCAGCAGTCGTCGCTAAGCAAGGCTTGGGAGTCCTTTCCGG
The DNA here is from genome assembly GCA_052389695.1 of Bacteroidota bacterium. Lineage (GTDB taxonomy): Bacteria > Bacteroidota > Bacteroidia > 2-12-FULL-35-15 > 2-12-FULL-35-15 > 2-12-FULL-35-15. The sequence goes on from JBQTHQ010000037.1 coordinate 5,777, forward strand.
ATATTTGTATTTGATCAGTACCTTTTATTTAGGTTTGATACTGTTTGTTTTTGTGATCCTGTTTTTGATCTGCGCAGTTTTCAGGGTAAAATTCTATAATCTGCTTGGGCATATCAAAGAACCGGTATTATTGGCATTCAGCACTGCGAGTTCAGAAGCGGCAATGCCAAAAACTATTGAGTCACTGGAACGTTTTGGTTGTGGTAACAGGATCGTGAGTTTTGTTTTGCCTCTCGGATATTCATTCAATTTAGATGGCTCCATGATGTACATGACCTTTGCTACGGTCTTTATCGCACAGGCGTATGGCATACAAATGAGTGTTTCCGACCAGGTAATGATGTTGTTGATATTATTGATCACCAGTAAAGGTGTGGCCGGTATTCCAAGAGCCTCATTGGTGGTGATCGCCGGGATGCTGGATTATTTTAGTATTCCTACTGCCGGACTATTATTACTTTTTGGTATCGATCAGGTTTTAGACATGGGACGTGCCGCAACCAATGTTGTTGGCAATGCAGTTGCTACTGCTGTTATTTCCAAATGGGAGGGTGAACTGCATGTGTTTAAGAAGGAGCCTGATATAGATGAGTTGAAGTTAGATTAGAAATAACCTCACCTGCCCTCTCCAAAGGAGAGGGTTCTTTCGCATTATCCTATTCCAAAAATCATTTTTATTTAAAATTGCAAATCGTAAAATAAATTTTTATTACGGAGCTTACCTTCTCCTTTGGAGAGGGCAGGGTGAGGTTAAGCTAGTGGATCAATAAAAAAACAAATACGCTACCGCGATCGAGGCCACAATACCAAAAAAATCTGCAAGCAAACCACAGGTAAGTGCATAACGGGTTTTACGAATACCCACCGAACCAAAATAAACGGCAAGAATATAAAAAGTAGTATCTGAAGATCCTGCAACAATTGAAACAAGCCTGCCCACAAATGAATCAGCGCCATATTCATTCATTGTAGTAATCATCAACCCATTGGAGGCGCTGCCACTCAATGATTTCATAAATGCGGTTGGAAGAGCAGGAACAAAATCAGTATTAAAACCAAGAGCGGCAATAACATATTTAATTCCATCGACTATAAAATCCATTGCACCTGAAGCATTGAAAACTGCTATGCCTACTAATATCGCCACGAGGTAGGGAATTATTTTTATAGCCACATTAAATCCGTCTTTTGCTCCCTCAATAAATGTTTCATACACATTTATTTTTTTAATAAAACCTCCTATAAGAAATAAAGCGATAATACTGAATACGATAAAATTTCCTCCTAAAGCAGATACTGTACCGATCTCCGATTGGGGCAATGTTGCAAAAAACCAAGTGATAAGTCCTATTAATAAACTAAAACCAAGTATGCAGCTAAGTAAAATACGATCAAATAAATTTATTTTTTGATACAGCGCAACGGATAAAAATCCACATAAGGTCCCAACAAATGTTGTCAATAGTATGGGAATAAAAACATCGGAAGGATTAGCTGCATTGGCCTGAGCACGGTACACCATCACACTTACAGGGATTAATGTTAAGCCCGCAGTATTTAAAACCAGGAACATGATCTGTGAATTGGATGCAGTATCTTTATTCGGATTTAATTCCTGCATGCTGTTCATCGCCTTTAACCCAAGCGGTGTTGCAGCATTTCCAACTCCTAACATGTTAGCGGATAAGTTCATGAGTATGTGTCCGGATGCAGGATGATCTTTAGGGATCTCAGGAAAAATTTTTCTGAAAAAAGGAGAGACGATTTTTGATAATACACGTATTGCCCCTGCTTCTTCGCCCACTTTCATGATGCCTAACCAAAGGGTCATCATACCGGTAAGGCCTATGGCTATTTCAAAAGCAGTTTTTGAAGAGGCAAAACTTCCATTAACGATGGTTGAAAATATTTCTGTATCTCCTAAAAAAATAAGTTTGCATAACGCAACTACAAAAGCGATTACAAAAAATGCTATCCAGATGTAATTTAATACCATCTTAAATTAATTAGTTTCATTTTATTCCGAATAATTTTGCCGGCACTCTTTCTCGATACGTCCTCCCACTTTCATGGTAGGACTACTCGAAATGACCTTGTGCGCGTGTCACTTCGAGTAATGGAGTGCAGCGAAATGTATCGAGAAGCGTACGCCAGCTTATCCACGCACCATCTCAAATCAGTTTGCAAAAATTAGACAACAACTTTGATCCGTTCTCTCCTGAAACTTCAGGATGAAACTGCACTCCATATATATTCAGATTAGGATGTTTCATTGCTTCTACTTCATATTTGTCGGAGGATGCCAAATGTACAAAGCCCGGTGGCAATGTAATGCCTTCAGTATGATCTTCCACCATCAGCGTTTTATCTCCAAAACCTTCAAATAATTTATCTTTCGACAGTATGGAAATTTTTGTTTCAGTTCTCACTTCATCCGCTTTAAAAACATTTGCGCCATGAAGTATGCCCAGTAACTGATGTCCGAAACAAATTCCCAATACAGGAATTTGAATGTCTTTTAAAAATGCACATCGTTCTATATATAATTTTCCATTGCTTTCGGTGAACAATGCGGGTGAACCGCTCAATATGATCGCACTTGCTTTTTCCCACTTGGTGCTGGAAATTTTATCCCAGTCCACTACTTCAACAGCATATCCCAAGTCAGTTACATTGGATGCGATCTTCCTTGTTTTGCTGCTACCAAAGTCAATAATGCGGATCATAAAGCGAATGTAGTTAATTAATGATCTTAGGAAATAGTATCTGAAAAAGAGATATTAACCGAGATATTAAGATCCTTTGCACACATTCACAGAGCCTGTCCTGAGCTTGACAAAGGACTTAATGTGACCCACGCGCAGGTTAGTCTGAGCTCTTCGAAGACCTGGGGTTGGCCTTTATTTTCTACAAGAATAAAATTAATTCAATCTTTCAACTTTAAATTCCCCTATCTCATTAAAATGAATATTCCCTTTTGAATCAGAATAGTACAAACCTGAGATCCATAGATACTGATTTAAAGCCAAACCTCTTATAATAGAATTCATTGCCCAGGAAGATGCGGTAATCTTTCCTGCCGTTGCATTACCTACAAAAATTTCATAGTTATAACCTATTATAGTATTGCTGCTCCATTGTTTATTAGCATCAGCCAGGATCAATCCTCCCCCATTAAAAACCAAAGGAAATAATTCCGACCGATATCCTTTTGGAAAAGTTTCTTTATAAGTAAGGCTATTCGACCTCATTATAAATATGCGGGGCTCCGGTTTTTTTATGGTGGCATGCGTTGGAAGAATCTTATTTGTTTTCACTTTTCTTATTCGTATAGTCCCTCGTTTCTCATCATAGCTTTGGGCAAAGGTTAAAGTGAAATTGATCATTAAAAAAAACAGGAGAATCACCTTTTTCATGAGCTGCATTTATCTTATAATGCCCAAAACATTAAAAAGATACAGCATTAATTCTCTCCTTTAAAATCTTGCAAATCCCTCTTTTATTCCTACTTTTGAAACTCATTTTTAATTCATAGTATATAAATCATAATACTTAAATCTTATGGGTTTTATAGCAAGTGTTCAGGCACGTCAAATTTTAGATTCACGTGGTAATCCAACAGTAGAAGTGGATGTGATCACCGACCAGGGTATCATGGGCCGTGCAGCGGTTCCATCCGGTGCATCTACAGGTGTTCATGAAGCAGTGGAATTGCGTGATGGTGATAAAGGCCATTACCTGGGAAAAGGAGTGTTGAAAGCTGTGAACAATGTGAATACCGTTATACGTGAAGAATTGAATGGCACTTATATTTTCGATCAAAATGCCATTGATAAAAAAATGATCGCGCTGGATGGTACTGATAATAAAAGCAGTTTGGGTGCTAATGCAATCCTGGGGGTGTCATTAGCGTGCGCGAAAGCAGCCTGCGAAGAAGCCCGCCAGCCGCTTTACCGTTACGTAGGCGGGGTAAATGCAAACTTACTTCCCATCCCCATGATGAACATCATCAATGGTGGATCGCATGCCGATAACAGTATCGATTTCCAGGAATTTATGATCATGCCCGTAGGCGCCTCGAGTTTCTCGGATGCGATACGTATGGGAACAGAAGTGTTCCATCATCTTAAAAAAGTATTGAAAGATAATGGTTATTCAACCAATGTAGGTGATGAAGGCGGTTTTGCCCCTAATTTAAAATCAAATGAGGAAGCCATTGAATCGGTTTTGACAGCTATAGAAAAAGCAGGATACAAACCCGGCAAAGATATGTTCATAGCCATGGATGCGGCTGCTTCAGAATTTTATATTGAAAAAGAAAATGTATACCACTTTAAAAAATCAAGCGGTGATAAATTAACTCCTGCGCAAATGGCGGACTATTGGGCCAGCTGGGCTAAAAAATATCCTATTCTTTCTATTGAAGATGGCTTAGCGGAAGATGACTGGAAAGGCTGGAAGCTGTTGAGCGATAAGATCGGTGATAAAGTGCAATTGGTGGGTGATGACTTATTCGTAACAAATGTAAACCGCCTGCAACAAGGGATCGACAAAGGAATCGCCAATTCCATTTTAGTGAAAGTGAACCAGATCGGGACTTTATCCGAAACCATTGATGCTGTACAGCTGGCACAAAATAATTCCTACACTTCTGTAATGAGCCACCGTTCAGGTGAAACAGAAGACACTACCATTGCTGACCTGGCCGTTGCATTAAACTGCGGACAAATTAAAACCGGCTCTGCTTCCCGCTCCGATCGTATGGCAAAATACAATCAGCTATTGCGCATCGAAGAGCAACTGGGTGAAGCAGCACGTTATCTTGGTAAAGACTTTAAATTCGTTAAAAAATAAATCATTTAACTTTTTTATATGAAACTCACGCAGCCAAAAACCCGTCACTTAAAATTTACAATCAACGATTCGATAGTGCATCAATACCCGCTTACCGAAAAAGTGGAGATAAAATATGAAGCCGGAAAAGAGGATAAATTTAAATGGTTTGGATTGCGTTGGATCATCCATTTCCTGAACAAACAAAACGCAGAAGCCATTACCCAACTCTCCGAATCAAGAGCCATCTTTAAACTGGAAGAAGCTAAAAAAGATAGCGCTGAGCTGAAAGCATTCATACAAAATGCTTTTGTCAGTGTTCAAACTAACTTCCAGGACAAATTGCCAGCAAGCCTCAAACACCTCAGTATTGCTGAACCTAATTTTGATGAAATGTCAGAAACCCTTATGAAAGAGATCCTGAAGGTGAAGTAATGCATTGGAATGCTATTTTAAGAGAAAATTAAATTTCTGGTGATTGTTTATAATATGAACAAAACCATTTAACTTTCGGGGAAATCCGAACAACATAAATTATCAATCAATGGATCCATTAAAAGAAAAATTCGCAGCAAAGGCAGGGCCAATAGCTGCTGAAGTGAAAGCTATCATCAAAGAAAAAGGTGATGTAAAATTAGGGGAATACACTGTTGCCCAGGTTTACCAGGGAATGAAAGGAATGATCGGTATGGTTACCGAAACATCAAAACTAGATCCTGAAGAAGGAATCCGTTTCAGAGGATTCTCTATTCCTGAATTGCGTGATAAACTTCCGAAAGCGCCTGGCGGCACTGAACCATTGCCTGAAGGGATTTTTTATTTAATGCTATTAGGAGAACTTCCTACACAGGAAGAGGTGCTGCACCTCGGAAATAACTGGGCACGCAGAGCCATTGTTCCGAAACACGTATTTGATGTGCTGGATGAATTGCCTGCTGCTACTCATCCCATGACACAATTTGTGATCGCTGTAATGGCCATGCAAACCGAATCATTGTTTGCCGCGGCTTATAAAAAAGGGATCAGCAAAAAAGAGTATTGGGATTATGTATATGAAGACTCAATGAACCTGATCGCACGTTTACCGCGTGTTGCAGCATATATCTACCGCAGAAAATATAAAAACGGAGTTCATATTGAACCGGATCCTAAACTGGACTGGGCAGCCAACCTTGCACACATGCTGGGTTATGAGGCATTTGACATGAAACGTTTGATGCGTTTGTACATGACCATTCACGTGGATCATGAAGGAGGAAATGTTTCTGCTCACACCACCCATCTTGTTGGTTCTGCATTGAGTGATCCTTATCTTGCTTTTGCAGCAGGCATGAATGGCCTTGCAGGTCCTTTACACGGATTGGCTAACCAGGAAGTATTGAGCTGGATCCTTGAATTGCGCGAAGAACTTGGAGGCGGATTACCAACCGAAAAACAAATTGAAGATTACATCAAGAAAACGCTGGCTGATGGAAAAGTTGTGCCGGGTTATGGACACGCAGTGTTGCGCAAAACCGATCCACGCTTTACAGCACAACAGGATTTTTATACGCGTTACATTAAACCAAATGGCAAGGATGATCTTTGTGAAATTGTACAAATGATCTACAAAGTAGCGCCGCCAATTTTGGAGAGCACAGGAAAAATTAAAAATCCCTGGCCGAACGTGGATTCACATTCAGGTGTGTTATTAACACATTACGGAATGGTGGAACATGATTTTTACACTGTATTATTTGGTGTATCACGTGCATTGGGTGTATTGGCATCTTTAATTTGGGACCGTGCATTGGGCCACCCGATTGAACGTCCGGGCTCTATTACCACCGAAGGCATCAAAAAGAAAATTGCTGCTGCTGAAAATGCAAAAGCATAAAGAAATAAAAATTTAAAACGAAACCGTACAAACCGAAATAAAAGGATTGTGCGGTTTTTTGATTAACAAATATGGCTAATAAAAAAGAAATAAATATTAAAGTAACTAAGGACGAAGCTTTAGTTTTGTTTGACTTTTTAGTACGGTTTAATCAAATTAAAAATAATCCTCTTTTTGAAGATCAAGCTGAACAAAGGGTCTTATATGATGTTGAATGTATTTTAGAAAAAAAACTCACGGAAACATTCAGAAAAGACTATATAGATGTAATTAAAGAAGCAAGAAATAAAATTCGTGACGAAAAATAACAAGAAAAATATTTCTGCAAAAGCAATAAAAGCAAGTCCTGCTGAAGACTCTGAACCGGTAAAAACAATTACCATCAACAGGTTTTATATTTATGGTATTATCGCTCTATTTGCTTTTATCCTTTATGGAAATACCATTCCCAATGACTATGCACTGGATGATGCAATGGTTATTACCGATAATAAGTACACGCAAAACGGCATTGCAGGAATAAAAAATATTTTCCTGTATGATTCTTTTAAGGGATTTAGCGAAAATTATTTAAATGGTGTTGCAGGCGGTAGGTACCGCCCCCTATCCATCGCAACATTTGCTTTGGAACATCAATTTTTTGGGAACGATCCGCACATCAGTCATTTTATAAATGTTTGTTTGTATGCTATTACCTGTGTACTCTTGTTTATTATTTTGTCCGCCCTTTTAAAAAAATTTCCTCAACACAGCTGGTACAATTCCATTCCCTTTATTGCAACTCTTCTTTTTCTTGCGCATCCTATCCATACAGAAGTAGTGGCCAACATTAAATGCCGGGATGAATTATTATCGCTACTGTTTTCTTTTCTTACCCTTTGGTTCATGCTGAAATACCTTGAATTAAATAACACAGTTTCTGTTTTGTATGCTATTGTTTGTTTTTCATTGGCATTATTATCCAAGGAAATAGCAGTTGTGTTTATGCTCATTATTCCTTTGACATTTTATTTTTTTACGGATGTGCCTCTCAAAAAAATTATCCGATCAATGCTTCCTTTGCTAATAATAACTATTGCCTTTATTGCTGTACGTCAAATGATCATCGGAAAAACAACAGATGATGTAGTGTATGCAAAAACATTATTGAATGACTCCTTCGCATTTATGACTCCCGGACAAAAATATGCTACTATTACCTACACACTTGGCTTATACCTAAAACTGGTATTCTTTCCGCAACAACTTACCTGGGATTATTACCCCTATCATGTTCCTATTATGGAATGGGGAAACCCCTTGGTTCTATTATCATTGGCACTCATGATACTTTTTATTGTTGCAGGGTTAAAAGGATTAAAGACCAAAAACTTTTTATCATACTGCATTTTGTTTTACCTGATCCCTTTATCCATCACTTCCAATATATTATTCCCGGTGGGAGCATTTATGGGCGAACGTTTTCTGTATGCCTCCACGCTTGGATTTACGTTGATGATCGCTTATCTGATGGTTGTAAAACCAAAACCAATTTTCAAAACAATTTTCAGCAGGTCGTGGTTATTTTTAATTCCTGTATTGGCATTGTATTCTTTTAAAACCATTGACCGGAACAAGGCATGGAAGGATACATTCACTATTATTGAAACAGATGTAAAAACCTCCGCCAACAGCGCAAAAAGCACCGGGGAGTATGCAAAGCATTTGTATGGCAAAGCTGAAAAATTGACTGACCCTGCGGAAAAAATCATCCAGTTTGACCGTTTACTTCCTTATGCTGAAAAATCTTTTAAAATAGATCCCAATCAATCAAAAACGAACTTAATACTTGGTACTATTTATGGGAGATATAAGAATGATCTGGAGCGCTCTATTTATTATTTGAACAATGCCATGAACCTGGAACCAGGCAATGTTGATGCGTATAACAACCTGGGAACAGCTTATGGCATGACCAAACAATATGATAAGGCCATTGCCGTTTTTGAAAAAGGTTTAACGATGGATCCGCAAAATATTGAAATGCTGAATAATCTTTCATTGACATATAAAATGCTTGGCAATGAGGAAAAATCGCAGGAGTATGCCAAAAGGGCCAAAGCGATCCAGGATTCAAAAAAATAATTTGATGTCTTTTTTCTTATCCCTGCGTTATATAGAAAAAACTGTTAAAATATTTTTGCTGTAAATGAAGATTCTTCGCTTCGCTCAGAATGACAGAAGAATGTTTTTTGTCATGCTGAACACAGTGAAGCATCTTGCTCTTAAACGGAGAAGAAACCACATAAAATTCTTGCACACCTCACAATTATCCTTATCTTTGCTATCCGAAAATTAAACAATGAATCAATCTGCAAACTGTTGGAACATGTGCTGTAAGTGTATAACTTGCAAGGATTGACTTTTTATATATTATTAACAACACATATTTAAAAGGTTTTTCCAAATAAGGAAAAACCTTTTTGCTTTAATGTAACTTTGTATTAGATTATGAGTGTAACCGCAGAAATTAAAAAAAATGTAGTGATCCTGTTCGCAGGTGATTCAGGTGATGGTATCCAGCTGACCGGCTCTCAGTTCACCACTACTGCTGCATTATTTGGAAATGATATAAGTACTTTCCCTAACTTCCCTGCTGAGATCCGCGCCCCGCAAGGCACTATTGCAGGAGTTTCTGGATTCCAGTTGCATTTTGGAAGTGATGAAATCTTTACTGCCGGTGATGCATGTGATGTATTGGTGGTGATGAATGCCGCTGCATTAAAAGCAAATATCAAACAATTAAAACCGGGCGGAATTATCATTGCCAATACCGATGGTTTTGATTCCAAGAATTTAAAACTGGCAAAATATCCTGAAAGCGTTAATCCTTTAACAGATAATTCTCTGGATAAATATAAAGTCTACGAGATCGATGTAACAAAGATCACACGTGCCGCTTTAGCTGATTCGGGATTAGGAACAAAGGAAATGGACCGTTCCAAGAACATGTTTGTGCTTGGATACATTTACTGGATGTACAATCGCACATTGGATAATACCATTGAATTTTTAAAATTAAAATTCAAAAATCGTCCCGAGCTGATCGATGCGAACGTAAAAGTATTGAAAGCAGGATTCAATTACGGTGATACGGTAGAAACACCCATGAACCGTTTTGAAGTGAAACCCGCACCGGTTGAAAAAGGTACTTATCGTAGCATCATGGGCAACCAAGCTACGGCATTGGGTTTGATCGCTGCTTCACAAAAATCCGGATTACAATTGTATTACGGCACTTATCCTATTACACCTGCTTCAGACATTTTACATGAATTATCAAAACATAAAAACTTTGGTGTAAAAACATTCCAGGCCGAAGATGAGATCGCTGCTGTAACGTCATCTATTGGCGCTGCATTTGGAGGTTCATTGGCCATTACTGCCTCTTCCGGTCCAGGCATTGCATTAAAAGGTGAAGCCATCGGATTAGCACTAATGATGGAACTGCCCCTGGTAATTTTAAATGTACAACGTGGCGGGCCCAGTACCGGTTTGCCAACAAAAACAGAGCAAGCTGATCTTCTACAGGCATTATACGGCAGAAATGGCGAAGCGCCCGTTCCTGTGATCGCGGCATATACTCCTTCCGATTGTTTTGACACTGCTTTTGAAGCCTGTCGATTGGCAATTGAATTCATGACACCTGTTTTCTTTTTAAGTGACGGTTACATCGCCAATGGAGCAGAGCCTTGGAAATTTCCTACAGCAAAGGATCTTCCGGAATTAAATATTGCTTTCGCGAAAAATAAAGAGGGCGAGAAATTTTTACCTTATAAACGCAATGAAAAATTAGCGCGTGAATGGGCGATCCCGGGAACACAAGGATTGGAGCATCGCGTGGGAGGTATCGAAAAAGAAAATGAAACAGGAAATATTTCTTATGATCCTGATAACCATGAACTGATGGTGAAGATCCGCCAGGCAAAAGTGGATAAGATCGCGGAATACATTCCATTACAAACCATTGATAATGGAAAAGCAAAAGGAAAATTATTGATCCTTGGCTGGGGATCCACTTACGGATCCATCAAAACAGCTGTAAAAGAAGCACTTGCAGAAGGATATGAGGTTTCACATGCGCATGTAAAATATCTGAATCCTTTTCCCAAAAATTTAGGGGAGGTTTTAAAAAGCTATGATAAAGTATTGATCCCTGAAATGAACAACGGTCAATTAATAAAAGTGATACGCGATAAATATTTTGTAGATGCAAAAGGATTGAATAAAATAAAAGGAATGCCTTTTACATCGGCAGAAATAAAAGATAAGATAGTAGAACTGCTTAAATAATTAATTGTCATTCCGAATTCCCGCTTGACGGGATGAGGAATCTCGCTTGAATCCAGCAAGATTTCTCTCTTCGTTCGAAATGACAAACAAACAAGACCAGCAATTAATGGAAACTACAGAAATAAAATTAACCGCAAAAGATTTTGTAACCGATCAGGAAGTCCGCTGGTGCCCGGGTTGCGGCGACTATTCCATATTAAAACAGGTACAAACTGTAATGCCGGAATTGGGTTTGAAGCGTGAAGAAATAGTTTTTATTTCAGGTATTGGTTGTTCTTCCCGTTTTCCATATTACATGGAAACTTTTGGCATGCATAGCATTCACGGCCGTGCTACGGCCATTGCCAGCGGATTAAAAGCTACGCGTCCGGAATTAAGCGTATGGATCGTTACCGGCGATGGAGATGCATTATCCATTGGCGGAAATCACCTCATCCATTTATTGCGCAGAAATTTTGATGTGAATGTATTGATGTTCAACAACGAAATTTATGGCTTAACAAAAGGGCAATATTCTCCTACTTCGCCCATCGGCAAAGTTGCAAAATCAACACCGGCAGGTTCTGTAGATCATCCTTTCAATCCACTAGCCTTATGCTTGGGTGCTGATTCAACTTTTGTTGCACGTTCCATGGACCGTGACCCTATTCACTTACGGGAAATATTAAAACGCGCCAATGCGCACAAAGGAACTTCCATGGTGGAGATCTACCAGAATTGCAATGTATTTAATGATGGTGCGTTTGAAGTGTTCACGGAAAAAGGCGCAAAGAAAATAAATACACTTTTTGTTGAACAAGGCAAACCGCTTGTGTTTGGTGAGAAAGGTGAAAAGGGAATTGAGCTGGATGGATTTAAACCGACCGTTGTAAATGTTGTGGATGTTTCTGCAAATGACCTGTGGATACATGATGAAACAGATCAGGTGAAAGCAAATATTCTGGTGCGTTTCTTTGATAAACCTTCAGATGAAAACCCGCTGCCCCGCCCTTTTGGAGTGTTCTATAAAGAAGACCGCTTCTGTTATGAAGATGCGATGAATGCACAGATCACCGAAGCAATTACAGCTAAAGGCAAAGGCGACCTGGATGCATTGTTACGCGGGAAAAATATCTGGGCGATTTAGCAGAATTCTGATATAAAAAACCCGTAACTCAAATTGAGTTACGGGTTTTAATTTTAACCTTCTTTATATTGTTATGCCAACTCCGGTTGCTCTGCGTATGCTTCTATTGGCGGACAAGCACAGATCAGGTTTCTATCACCCTGAGCATTATCAACACGCGCAACACTTGGCCAGAATTTAGCATCTTTTACCCAATTCAACGGATACACTGCTTTTTCACGAGAGTAACTGTGTTTCCAGCTATCAGAAATCACTGATTTTGCAGTATGGGGAGCATTTTTAATTACGTTATCTATTTTATCTGCTTTGCCGGAAGTGATCTCATCGATCTCTTTGCGGATGCTGATCATCGCTGAACAGAAACGATCCAGTTCTTCTTTTGATTCACTTTCAGTTGGTTCTACCATCAAGGTATCATGCACAGGGAAAGAAACTGTTGGCGCATGATAACCATAGTCCATTAAACGTTTAGCGATATCCCCAACCTCAACACCTGCTTCTCTTTTGAATGTTTCGCAAGCTAAAATCATTTCATGTGCACAACGCCCGTTTTTACCGCTGTATAAAGTAGGATAATGATTTTTTAATAATTCCTTGATATAGTTGGCATTTAAGATGGCCATGCGTGTTGCTTCTGTAACACCTTCTCCGCCTAACATTTTTACATATCCATAAGAGATCAGTAAAATTAAAGCGCTTCCGTAAGGGGCTGCAGATACCGCATGAATACCTTTTTCCCCGCCTGTTTTTATAATGGAATGAGATGGTAAAAATGGCACTAATTGTTTTGCCACACCGATCGGGCCCATGCCCGGGCCTCCACCGCCATGAGGGATAGCGAATGTTTTGTGTAAGTTCAAATGGCAAACATCGGCTCCGATATTTCCCGGGCTTGTTAATCCAACCTGTGCATTCATGTTTGCTCCATCCATGTAAACTTGTCCGCCATTTTCATGAATTATATTGGTGATCTCGATAATACTTTCTTCGTAAACACCATGTGTACTTGGATATGTGATCATCAGGCAAGCTAAATTATCTTTATGCTTAACCGCTTTCTCGCGCATGTCATTCACATCAATATTGCCTTTTTCGTCACACTTCACCAATACGATCTGCAAGCCGCACATAGCAGCGCTTGCAGGATTAGTGCCGTGTGCTGATGTTGGGATCAATACAATATTGCGGTGGGCATCGCCACGTGACTGATGGTATGCCTGGATAACTAAAAGACCCGCATATTCGCCTTGGGCGCCACTATTTGGCTGCATGCTCATTTTTGCGAAGCCGGTAATTTCACTTAAGGACCTGTCCAGCTCCTCGATCATTTCCTGGTAACCTGCTGCCTGCTCCACCGGAACAAATGGGTGAATGTGGGCAAACTCAGGCCATGTAAGAGGAATTAATTCCGATGCTGCATTTAATTTCATTGTACATGACCCCAAGGAGATCATGGAGTGAGTTAAAGAAAGATCTTTATTCTCAAGACGTTTGATATAACGCATCATTTCTGATTCGGAATGATATGTATTGAAAATCGGGTGAGTAAGTATTTTTGATGCGCGGTTTTTTATCACTGATTTTTGAGAGAAAATCTGATCCTGTGTAACTTTCGTAGCAGGCTTATTTGCCGCTTTTGCAAAGATCTCAATGATCGCGTTCAGGTCATTTGCATCTGTTGTTTGGTCAAGAGCGATACAAACACAGCAGGTATCTATATAACGAAAATTAATATGCGCACCCACTGCCAGATTATCTATCATTCCTTCGGAAACACCTTTAGGAAGTACTACTTTTATTGTATCAAAATACGAATCGCTTTCAATTGTATACCCTAATTTTTTTAATTCAGTCGCCAGGGTAACAGCTGAAAAATGTACTTGTTGTGCAATTCCTTTCAATCCTTCCGGACCATGATACACTGCATACATGCTCGCCATGATAGCTAATAAAGCCTGAGCAGTACAAATGTTGGAAGTTGCTTTATCTCTTCGGATATGTTGTTCTCGTGTTTGCAATGCCATGCGCAATGCATTGTTTCCTTGTGCATCTACTGATACGCCAATGATACGTCCCGGGATGATCCGTTTATATTCTTCGCGGCAGGCAAAAAATGCTGCATGCGGACCACCATAACCCATTGGTACACCAAAACGCTGAGTATTTCCAACTACAACATCAGCGCCCCATTCGCCGGGAGGGGTCAATAAAACCAAACTCAATACATCGGCAGCAACTGCTATAGCAATTCCGCCTGCTTTTGCTTTTTTTGCAAAATCGGCATAGTCATACACCTTACCATCAATGGTTGGGTATTGAAGCAATACTCCATAAACATTATCTAACGCAGCTGTTTTATAGTCTCCGATCACCAGTTCGATCCCCATTGGAGTAGAACGTGTTCTCAAAAGATCAATGGTTTGAGGATAACATTCATCTGAAACAAAAAATTTGTTTGCGCCATTTTTTACTGCCTCGCGCGAACGATTGCTGAATAACATGGCCATTGCTTCTGCAGCGGCAGTAGACTCATCCAATAATGATGCATTTGCAATTTCCATCCCTGTCAGGTCCATGATCATGGTTTGAAAATTCAACAATGCTTCCAATCGTCCTTGAGCGATCTCTGCCTGATAAGGTGTATAAGCAGTGTACCAGCCCGGATTTTCCAATACGTTGCGTTGTACTACAGGGGGAATAATTGTGTTGTAATACCCTAAGCCAATATATGTTTTAAATACCTTATTTTTTGCAGCGATGGCTCGCAAATGTTTATGATAATCATATTCCGTCATTCCTGCAGGTAAATTCAATGGTTTTTTCAATCGGATTGCCGCAGGAATAGTTTGTTCAATCAGTTCATCCACAGAGCCTGCTCCAATTTTTTTAAGCATGGCTTTAACATCGTTCTCACGAGGACCGTTATGACGGTTTACGAATTTATCAGTTGTGATCATTTTTTTTATTTAGGGAAGCAAATATAATCAGAAAAGCATTTTGTTCCTTGCAATTTTTTTCTTTTTTCTTGAAAAAAAAGAAAAAAAATTCAAGGCCAATCGATTGCTCCACACAAAGCTACACGGCATCGCGATTGGCCAGGCCTCACGCGCGGCTTCGTAATATTATTATAGATTAGAAAATGTTCTTTTGACTTTTGAATTTTTTCTCTTTTAATTTATCTTACCAGCTCCAAAAAACCTTTGTACATTTTTCCGCCTGATGTATTAATCAAGTAATAATAAACTCCTTCTGTACATTCTAAACCTGCTGTGGTTCTTCCATCCCAGACCCCTCCTAACCTCCCCGAAGGAGAGGGGCTCCTTACCAACGTACTCCATACCAATATTCCCCAACGGTCATAAATGTTTACGCTGCTACCTTCAGATAAATTGCTTATTACAAACTCATCATTAATACCATCACCATTAGGTGTGAATACATTGGGTATTTCAGGCGGACAATCATCTACGGTTATAAGTATGTTGTCCGTACCGGATGTTTTACATAAATAATTGGAAGCTGTATCCGTTACTGTTAAGGTATAAAGTATTGTTTGTTTTGGAAACGCAAAAGGTTGTGAATTATTTGGA
>JBQTHQ010000038.1:0-52089 GCA_052389695.1 Bacteroidota bacterium
GCATCAGTAACATTAGTTGGATACATATTTTTGAGTTTTGTGGTTAAAACCCTAAATAATGTAGCTTTACTTTTGATATTGATTGCCCTTTATTATTTTTATCAACTGAAATTTAAACAAGCTCTAATTTTTTAACATGAAAATAAAAGGCATCTTTGCAACATGGTTTATCTAAAGAGTTCTATGGTTCTTGTTGCGGTTGGAAATCGTATTCGGGAAATTCGTAAAAAAAAGAATCTGACACAGAGCGCTGTTGCAAACAAAGCCGGTATTGCTATTAGCCAGGTAGGAAGGATTGAACGGGGAAAACTTAATCCAAGTATCAGTACCCTTTTTGTAATTTCACTTGCAATGAAAATAGAAATCAAAGATTTATTTGAATTTGATGAACCATTTTTAAAAAGTACAAAAAAACACAACAGTTCCCGCTAAAAAAGTGAATTTAATTCGTATCACTTACAACTTATAACTTATAACTTTTTCCCTCAAACCATTTATGAAAAGGCACTAGTTCAGTACTATAATGTTCCCAGGAAAGAGGCGTATCTTTTTCGGAAAGCTCTTTTAGCATGTTTGCAACCTTTGCATTTTTAGGGTCATAGTTGAAGCCCTCTTTTTCCAGTTTTCTTAATAATTGTACTATTAAAATATCCCGTGGTTTTATTTCTTCTTCCTTTATACTGCGTTGTATGTGTTTACTTAATGCTTCTAAATAGCTTGAAGCTTCATTGATCTTATTTAATTCAATAAACACCATAATATTTAAAATGCGTAGTGAAATATTCCAGCGGGTTTTATCTTTCTCAATTTCCAATGAGGTTTTTAAAAGGTCCAATGTCCCTTTATAATCTTTTGATATGAACAATACGCAGGCTTTGTAATACACATATTTTGATTTACGGAATTCACCGGTATCAATAAGGGAATGTTCTAATAATTCTCCAATACATACCAGCGCTTTAGTTTCATTAATATATAAATATGCATGTAACTCTTGTTCCTTAGACATTATATATTCAAAACTGTTTTTAATATAATATTCCTGGGCCTTTTTTGCATCTGCAGCAGCAGAATCATAATCACCTGTATATATTTTTAGTTGACATATATTATCTAGTATAAAACCCATACGTTCTTTACGATAGATCACTTTGCTTTTTTTAAGCATGGTAATTATTTTATTACAATATTCAATAGCTTCTGAATATTTTTTTTCACGCTCACATTTTGCAAAATACATAATGTGTAAATAATAATTGACCTGTTGAGATTTTGTTTTTTTATAATCAAACTCCATTTGTTTTATGGTCGAACTAAAATAATTATCAAGTTCTTTTTTGGAAAAACTTTTTATAAAATCATTATTTAAGATCAACCTATAATAACAATCCGCTGCGTTATACATTGCTCTAGTACAATGGTTATACAAATCTATTTCTTCATTGATCTTATCGAATTCTTTTATACCAACCCGGATTCCCTTAAAATATTTTTTTGATGCCAGCGCTTCAGTAAGCACTTCATATATTTCGTATTCTTTTGCCGTATTAATAATCTCATTTAACAATTCATGTAATGCCTCTGTTTTTCCTTGGTTAGATGAACGTAGTAATATTTTAAAAATCAGTAATCTTTTTTTTAATATAAAGGAGATGCTATCATATTCATTGAATATGCCGGTATTGCTAATGTGCTTATCAAAGCTGAATGCTTCCAGTACTTTTTGATACAAATTTGTTTTTAGTGCGGCAATACGCCCTGATGGCACATGTTTTAATATTTCATCGTCAGTAAATATTTTATTTTTGTTAGTGGTTAATAATTTAAAAACCGTTAAATATTTTATTTCTTCATCACTTTCATTGTTAAACAGAGGTTTTAATTTCTGCAAATGCTCCTCTACCAACTTTATTTCATTCTCTGATAAGTTTTGGATGAATTGATTGATATGAGTATTGGCCATGTAGTAAAATCCTTTTGCAAAGGAATGAAAATAATTTAATAAAGAGCCAATTTGCTCTAAGTAATAAAGGCATTCATCTGGTATTTTTCCTGATTAATGAATGTAAAATGGTTTAATTCCCTCATAAACAGCATTTTACTTCGATATGAATTTTGGGGTGTATTTGTCCATTGGTTTATAAACCCTTCTCGCCACTTTTGTATCATCAGAAAATTGTCTTTTAATAAAAACCGACAAAAATATATAGTAAAAAGTAAGTAAAAAAATATATGAATAAGTGCTAATGCGCTGGTAATGAGTAGTTTACTCCGATATGAATTTTGGGGTGCTTTTGTCCGCTGTTTTTTAAGTGGGGTGACGTTATTTTGTCTCAACCAAATCAAAAAACTTAAAAAACATGAAAAAATTAAGCAAAAGCTTATTAAAAGGATTATTAGTGATAATTCTTTTTACTGGAGGATCAATAGTATTGTCTACCAGCGGAGTTAAAACAGTAAATGAGGCCCAGGCAAATGTAAGTGAGGCTGAAGTAATTGAATATTTAGAATATTGCGGGTACCAGGTAGTATCAGCAGCTCCTAAACCGAATACCATATCCGACTGGATCTGTGATACTTGGTCAGACGGTAACCATAACTGGACAACAGTATATGTTCAAGGTAGTTCTATTGTCACTCATGGTGATGTGCCAAACTAAAAAATTATAAAGCAATATGATCCCATTCGAAATAAATAGTTCAATGATAATATTCTTTGCCACTTTCATTTTTGGAATGCTAGCAATAATAATTGCATATGGCCCGCAAATGTTTAAGGAAAGATGGGTAGAAACCGATTACCCTAAAGATGTTATTATTACTACGGATGTGGACCGGTATTTTAAAGAACAAGGGTATAATGCGCTGCATATTAGTCCTTCAAAAGATACAACTAACTGGACGGCCTTTATAATAAAAAACGGGGCGCTTTATATAGTTACTGTATATACTGATGGCAGAACAATACTGGGGGATAAATATTCCCTGGCTTAATAAAGAGTGAATGTGATCAAAAACTAAAATGAATTTATTATTAAGATAAACATTTTTTAATTGTATGGTCATATAATAATTGGTTATTAATTTATCAAAATAAGCATAACAATGCGGGGACAACTGGCAACATATCGTAAAGATTAAAATGCTCCCTGTCATTGTTATGCTTTTTTCGTGAATTTGTTTTTACAAATAACATGATAAAAATAAAGCCTTATTATGGAATACGTTGTATTCTCCTCTGATTAGTAAACAAATGAAGTTAAACCCAAAAACCCAAAACAATGAAAAAAACAATCGTAAGTTTAGAAAGAGCTTTATTCACAGTAATTTGCTCTATAGGCGTTTCCTTGCCTGTTTCCAGTAATTCGCTTGTTGGCCAGCCGGATGTTCCATATTAAGCAAATATCAATACGTTAATTTATGGAGGTAGAAATTCTTCTTATAGAAGATGATCTGAAGGAGGCTGAAAAAACAATACACGTCCTTCGAAAGAAAAAACTTGCTAATAAGCTTATACATTTAAGGGACGGAAAAGAAGCTAATGATTTTATATTTTGTGAAGGCGTATTTTCTCAAAGGAGCATTTACAATCAACCAAAGACAATACTGTTTAATATAAAAGGTTGGAAACTGAATGATATAAAATTTTTAAATAGAATAAATTCAGATAATCGTACAAGAGATATATCTGTTGTTATTCTTGCAACAAAAGAAAGTGATCAGGCCAATATCGTTAAGCATAAAAATCAAATTGAGTTTCAAAAACGATAAGTTAAACAGATTTAACTGCATTTATACCGGCTCAAATAAGATATATATATCATTTCTCCTTTTTTTATTTCTGTTCCAGCCATTTATGAAAAAGAACAAGTTCTGAACTATTATGTTCCCAGGAAGCAGAACTATTTTTCTTCGAAAGTTCTTTTAGCATTTTGGAGATTTCGGGGTTAAAAGGATCGCATATAAACCTGTGTTTTTCTAATTTTTTTAATAATTTAACTATTAATATATATCTGGGTTTTACTTCATTTTCCCTGGATATGCGCTCTACATGTTTACGTAGTGACTCCAATGCTCTTTCGGCTTCATCTGTTTTCCCCAACTCAATATAAATCATAATATTCAGGATGCGCAAAGAAATATTCCAGCGGGTTTTGTCTTTTTCAATTTCCATGGACATTTTTAAAAGATCCAGTGCTTCTTTGTATTTTGTTGAAATAAACAGGACACAGGCCTGGTAATAGAGGTATTTTGATTTTCGAAACTCTCCTGTATCAACAAGAGAATGAGCTAATAACTCTTCAATGCATCTAAATGCCTGTGGTATATTTTGATCATATATGTACGCATAAAACTCCTGCTCTTTGGATATAATAGACTCCAGGCTGTTTTTTATATAATATTCCTGGGCATTTTTGGCATCTATAGCGGAGGTTTTATAATCGCCGATTTGAATTTTAAGCTGGCACATATTGTCAAGCGCAAAACCCATACGTTCTTTCCTATAAATGGCTTTACTTTTCTTAAGCATGGAAATTACCATATTACAATATCCGATAGCTTGCGTATAATTTTTCTCGCGTTCACATTTCGCGAAGTAAATAATATGTAAATAATAATTGACCTGTTGTGATTTCGTTTTTTTGTAATCATCTTCCATCTGTTTAATACATTCTTCAAAATATGTATCAAGTTCTTTTTTGGAAAACGTTTTGATAAAATCATTATTTAGGATAAGCCGGTAATAGTAGTCGCTGGAACGGTACACAACTTTGTTGCAATAATCATAAAAGATTATTTCATCATTTATTTTTTCAAATTCTTTGATGCCGGAACGTATACCTTTGAAATATTTTTTTGCAGTCAACGTTTCTGCCAGTACGTCATATACTTCATATTCTTTCGCGGTATCAATAATTTCATTCAGCAATTCATTTAATGCCTCTGTTTTTCCCTGGTTTAAAACCCGAAGCTGAATTTTAAACAGTAATAATTTTTTTTTTAATCTGAACGAAATAATATCGTATTCATTAAACGTATCACTGTTGGAAATGTATTTATCAAAAATCAATGCTTCCGTTACTTTATTATAAAGATTATGCTTCAGGTGCCTTACATCAGTAGTTTGAATTTCTTTTGCTATATCAATATCGGTAATGGATTTATATTTATTGGCCATTAAA
Source organism: Bacteroidota bacterium (assembly GCA_052389695.1). Taxonomy (GTDB): domain Bacteria; phylum Bacteroidota; class Bacteroidia; order 2-12-FULL-35-15; family 2-12-FULL-35-15; genus 2-12-FULL-35-15. Next base: position 5,184 of record JBQTHQ010000038.1, read on the forward strand.
TATTCGAAAAATTTGACCTCTTTTATTTCTTTATTTTCTGACGGGAACAAAGTCCGTATATTTTTCAGATGCTCTCTTATAATTGATATTTCAACGGTTGAGAGATTTTGAATAAATTTAATAATATAAAAATTAGCCACGATTTTTAAAAATAATGTTTGCAAATAAAAGAAATTATATACGAAAACCGGGCTAACAATATATGAAGCGTAGAGTAAAGCCGGTATTATTACATTTTTTTATAAAACACATAATTTTCTGATAATCAGATTATTAACACGAGTCCCATTTGTAAGGCACTTTGTCCATGCTTTTTAAAACAAGATGCTGTTATTTTGTTCTGAAACAAAGATTAAGATGCAAAAAAGGCTGCAATATAATATAACACTTTTTATCACTGTAATTTTTTTTGTTTCAGGCGCTTATGCAATGCCGATTACCAATGCGCTTAAATTAAAAATCTCCAATTCTGCTTATTCTGACGAAACAGTAATTCGTTATTTGCATGGAGCTACCAGCGGTTTTGATGGCAGCTATGATGCATGGAAACTATTTAGTTCTAACGCTGCCGTACCAAACATTTATACAATGATAGAACCAACAGGATGTCTTTCTATCAATGCCTATTCTGATTTACTTAAAGACGAACAGGTTCAATTATACACTGCTGTGGGAAGTACAGGAGCCTATACCATCACCTCAACTGAAATTGGCGCTTTTATTTCAGATGTAGATATACTTATAGAAAATATAGAAACAGGATATTTTCAAAACCTCAGAACAAATCCGGTGTTCACATTCAATGTGTCTGATCCCGAAATATTTAATACAAATAAAGCAAGGTTTAAAATTCATTTTTCATTACCTGTTGTATTTAAGATATATAATCCAGCAGCTAATAATAACTGTATTGTTTCCAAAAAAGGTATTGATAAATGGGTTTATGTGGTGAAGGATAATTTCAATAATGTGGTGGCATCCGCTAATAAACAAACAGATGTTGATACGCTAAGAGGCTTATCGGAAGGAACATATTTTCTTACATCGTATTTTGGAAATATTAACACCAATGCACAAACATTCAATATTGGGGGATGGACCCGATTAAATGACCAGCCTTTATATGAAAATTACAAACTCTTTTTAGATGATAATAATCTTATTGTTGACTTTAATAATGTCCAACAAAATACCTTGATTACAATATTTACAATAGAAGGGCGCGAAGTAGCTAAAGCCCAAATTTCAGATGCTTCAAAGTTTATTATCCCCCTAAATGAAAAGGCATTAAGCATATATATAGTGAAAGTACAGACCAGTGATACTATTGTTATCAAAAAAGTTATTGTTGGGTTGCTAAGTAAACGATAAGTAATATAGGGAGAAGAGCGGATGATGTTTAGAAAATTAAATATGTACAGGTTATCAGTGGGAGCTTTAATTCTGATCCTATTGTGTGGATGTATTACCTCAAAAGAGAGTTTACCAATAGCCGGCGAAAAAAAAATAAACAGGTATTGTGAATTGAAAAAATTCACCGCGCAGTCTGTCAATGGTAAAATATATATTAACTGGCTGGTTAATACAAATGTTAATAATTATTATTTTTTATTGGAAAGATCAACAGATGGAGAAAATTTTATCACTGTCTGTATAAAAAAAGGTTTTGTTTCACCGGTCAGGGATGGGCTTTTATATTCCTACACAGATACTGATTCGAAGGCCTTTATACACACCTACAGATTAAGGGCTGTACAAGCTATCAAAAATGGAAATGAGAAAATATTATATACCGACAGTAAAAATTTATTTAAGGATTTTGAAAACGCTTTAATAAAGACGGTATATAATAATACCGTAAAAAAATAATTGAATACATATATGGAAGATAGGGAAGACAGGGAGATAGAGGTCCTGCTGATAGAGGATCATCCGGCAGAAGCGGAAAAGGCAATAAAAATACTTCGGAAAAATAAGCTTGCAACTAAGCTGATACATCTTAGGGACGGAAAAGAGGCCAATGATTTTATTTTTTGCGAAGGATCATTTTCTCAGAGGAATATTCATAATCAGCCAAAAACAATTGTATTTAATATAAAAATTCCTAAAAAAGATGACATGGAATTTTTAGAAAGATCAACTCTGATATTCGCATAAAAGATATCTCTCTTATTGTATTTTCTGCAAAAATAGAGGGAAATTAGGCAGTCGCCGGGAGAATAATAAATACCCTCAAGGAACAAAAAAATATTTTGAATGAGTACATGACAAAATGGACAGGGAATCTTGAACAGGTTGATGATATGCTGGTAATGGGTATTCGTTTTTAGTGAAACTCAAATTTTATAAAGCATAGCGTAATAAAATTTGTTAGTCCCGAAGGGATGCCTATGGCATTGAACTATCCCGATAACACAGTGTATCGGGATTGGCTCAATACGGAGCCATGCTCAAAAGTGTTTCAAAACTTTATATACAATAGTATAATTTATGCAACTTACTTCCAAAATTCGTTTTTATCTTCCAATAGGTTTTATAACAGCCTTGCTGGTGTATTTAATGGCTTATAATAAAGTTTCATCTGTTGATTTTATTATTTCCGCATCCCTTTATTTTTTAGTGGGATTATTCCTGGGCTGGAGGGTAGAATGCAAAACCTTTTTAGCAACTTTTCTGATACTGCTCCCTTTAACTTTATTTGCTGTGTACACTCATTTCATGAATTCAGAAGCGGCGATAAAATACATATATGCAATTGTACTAATTACGTTTGTTATTGGTTTTTTTCTGTCCAAATACTGGAACGCTAAGCCGGGATTAATGAGAATGGGTCTAATTCTGCTTCTGCTGGCAGGAATATATTCCAACATGATGCTTTATAGTAAAGCAATGTATGGGAATTATCTGGAAGTTCTTTTTAGTGAATTTAAATTTCAATAATCTTCTATTGGTAGGTACTAACCTTTTGTGATCTGATCTTCCAGGGCATCAATCAACAGATCTTTTTCACGAAGCTCCGCTTTTAATTGTTCCACTTCCTGGCGCAAAGCTTTTAATTCGAGGGCGAATTTAGCTTCTTCTTTACTCCAGATATTTACATTGTAATAAGGTTCTTTTTCAAAATCAAAACCCTCAAAGTTTTCGCGGAAAAAGCTATACAGTGAAATACGTAGTTCTTTGGAGATAAGTTCCAGGGTACGTATTTCAAGCGTGTTATTTTCTAATGCAAAATCAAGATCAGCTTCTGAAAGATTAAGGTAAGATGCTAAGTCAGCATATGTGACTTTTTTTAATTCCAGTACTTGAAGTATTTTATCTTTCAAGTTCATCATTTCTACTACAGATTTCATATTAGGTAAATATTAGTCTTTCTTACGAAGAATGTATAGAAAGGTTCCTATTTGATCTCGGTAACAAATGTTTTTTGGTATTCTTCAAAAGGGGTGGTTTTATAACTGCCGGAGCCAAAGAATTTTATGATGGGTTCAAACTGGTCGGGTTTATAATAACCGGTTATGATCTGAATGCGTTGAACATCCTCACTTAGAAATACAATGGAAGGATACACTAATTTACCATCCAATATAGAATTTGCAAAATCATGTACCGGGCGGGGAGTCCCTATGGGATTATTATTTTTGAAAACAAAGCCTTTAAAAGCGACACTGTCATATGTTTCGGCATCAAATTTTACGGGATAAAAATTTTCATTTAAGTACTTGGCTATCAATTCATTACCAAAGGTGTTTGCAGACATCATCCGGCATGGCCCGCACCATTGGGTATATACATCCACCATGATGGGCTTGGGCTTTATTTTTTGCATTTCAACAGCCTCAGCAAAGGTATACCAATGCACAGGGCCTTGTCCCTGATCAGGAGTTGTTGTACTTATAAAGCTTTGTACAACAACAATAAGAGTAGCAATTCCAAGGGCTATAAATATTTTTTTGATCATGAGGTCCGTTAATTACGTAGTAAATATACGAATTCTAACAAAAAAGGTCAAACATTATGCTAATGTTTGACCTTTAAAATTAAAATGTAAAAAATTATCTTAAACCATGCATCATTTTCAAAAGCTTGCTGGATAAGAAAAATAAGATAATGGAAGATATACCCGCCATTATAACAAACAACATAAAGAAATCATATAGGTTAGCCATTTGATAACCCAAAAAGTTAGTTGTTTTGCCGGGTTCGGGGTATAAAGCACTTAACATCCCTGCAAATTTATTTGCTGAAGCGGTTGATAAAAACCACACACCCATTAATAGCGATGCAAATTTAACAGGAGCCAGTTTATTTACCATTGATAACCCAATAGGCGATAAACAAAGCTCACCAAAAGTATGTATTACGTATAAGCTGAATAACCAAAGCATACTTACTTTTATGCCGGGTTCAAGATCCTTCACTCCCATTGCAATAACCACATATCCAACAGCTAGTAAAAATAAACCAATTGCTTGTTTATAAGGTGATGCAGGTTCCATGTTGCGTTTGCCAAGTGATGTCCACATACCTGCAAACAATGGAGCCAGTATAACAATGGCAACTGCATTAATAGATTGGAAGAAACTGGCAGGGATTTCATTAAGGGTCCAGCCTTCTGATGGAAATTTAATAATACCATAAACACATACCGCAGCAATACCTCCAAGTATCAGTATGAATAATTCTTTTACCCCTTTTTTCTCATTTTTCATTTTAGAGGAAACCTTGAATAATAAATATCCAAATATTGCAGCTATGATGGCCAAAACAATTGAACCTGTTCCTTTAGAAACAGTTTTACTCACCACCCTGTCGGTTTGCTCCTCAGCAAAATAAGTAAGAGATGCACCGGCCTGTTCGAAGGCTGACCAGAAGAAAATTACAAAAAAGGCGACAATGTATATTACCCAAATTCTCTCACGTTCTTCTTTTTTTAAGGATCTGTCAGAAATGATAAAGCCCGGTGCTGCTATTGCTAATGAGAAAATGAATGAGCCAATTAAATCAAGCCCTGCAGCATACAGGAAGATTAAAAATAATCCAACAGCAATCCCCAGCCATGTAAATATCTGTCCTTGTGAAAATTCTGATTTAACTTCCTCAACAGTATCAATATCTTTTGTTTCCCTGGATTTATTAGGTGCCGTACCAATTTGCTTTCCATCAGGAGTTACAATATAATGGTCTTTCAACCAGATAAATAATATTAAACTTAATACCATACCAATGCCCGCAGCCAAAAAGCCCCATTTAAAATCGGCAGGATTTCCTGTATCACCCAGGCCGCCACATACTAAAGGTGCAATAAATGCCCCAAGGTTAATACCCATATAAAAAATAGTAAATGCAGCATCTACCCGTTTATCGCCGGCAGGGTATAATTGTCCAACCATTGTAGAAATATTCGGTTTAAAAAAGCCGTTCCCGAAAATTAAAAAGGCCAGTCCGGTATACATAATAAGACTGGCAAACCCTGTTTCAGAATAAAACATACCACTTGCAAACATTAAAAACTGGCCCAATGCCATCAAAACACCCCCCACAATAATGGATTTCCTGTTCCCCCAATACCTGTCGGCCATATAGCCACCCAATAATGGAGTCAGGTAAACTAAACCTGTATAACTGCCATAAATTTGAGATCCTAGTGCTTTATCAAATAACAATGCTTTAGTTAAAAAGAGAGTAAAAATGGCACGCATTCCATAATAACTGAAGCGTTCCCACATTTCTGTTACGAATAATACATAAAGGCCTTTGGGATGACTTTGTTTGGTTTCTGACATAAGGATCGGTTTATATTATTAATGGGTGCGAATATATATAAATAAGTCCAAAGTTTAAAGTCCAAAGTTTAAAGTTTTAAGCAATAAAGAAGTTGTATTAAAATAATAATTTGTTTTTTACGTATAATTTTTTTATTTTTGTCGTATAAAATATAAATGTTATGGATGCAAAGATCACTTTATCATTTGATAAAAAAGTAATTGAAAGAGCAAAGCAATATGCTGAACACCAAAATATAAGCTTGTCCAGGCTTATGGAGTTTTTATTAGATAAAATTACCAGCGCTCAATATGCTTCATTGGAAGATCTGCCTGTTTCTGATTGGGTGAATGCAGTTGCCGAAGGACAGGCTGAATACATTACAAAACCTAAGAAAGGCTCCAAATTAAAAGCTGAATATATGAACCGTAAAAGATGAAAGTATTTCTTGATGCGAATATTCTTATTTCAGTTTTAAATAAGGAGTATCCTCTTTTTACATACAGTTCAAGGGTTTTAAGTTTAGCTGATCATTCCGGGTTTAAAGTTTATACTTCCCCGCTTTGTCTCGCTATCGCTTTTTATTTTGCAGAAAAAAAACATGGTACAACACATGCCCGGCAAAAAATAGGCCTGCTAATAGAGAAGTTAGGGTTTACCAGTATCACTGAAAAAACTGTTATGCAGGTTGGGAATAATAAAAAAATTCATGATTTTGAAGATGGCTTACAATATTATTCAGCCCTTGAAAGTGATTGTAAATATATAATTACTGAAGACCTGAAAGATTTTTATTTTTCTGAAATAGAAGTATTGAGCAGCAGGCAGTTTTTAGAGAAATATGTTTTTAAATAATACCTCACCCCCAGCCCCTCTCCTGAAGGAGAGGGGAGTGTTATTACAAATTGTTTAATATAAAATCCGTCATTTTTGTGTATAAATGAAAACGGGTATTTCCTCCTGAAATGTTATGGTTTTTGTTTGGATAAATAAAAAGATCGAACTGTTTATTGGCTTTTACTAAAGCATCTACCATCTCAATCGTATTTTGATAGTGTACATTATCATCGGCAGTTCCGTGAATCAGTAAATATTTACCTTTTAACTTACTTACATGATTAATTGGTGAATTATCATCATACCCGCTGGCATTTTCCTGTGGCAGTGCCATAAAACGTTCGGTATAAATATTATCATAATAACGCCAGTTAGTAACAGGAGCAACAGCTATGGCCGCTTTAAAATAATCTGCGCCTTTTGTGATACATAAGGAACTTAAGTAACCTCCGAAGCTCCATCCGAACGTGCCAATACGGGTTTTATCCACATAGGGTAAGGTTCCAAGATATTTAGCTGCTTCTATTTGATCGGCTACTTCCAGCTTCCCTAATTGTTTATAGGTGCAATTTTTAAAGGCAATTCCCCGGTACATAGTACCCCTGTTATCTACACACATAACAATGTATCCTTTTTGAGTCAGCAGCTGATGCCAGAAATATCCTTTTCCGTCAAATACATTATTAACCATATTGCGTCCCGGGCCACCATAAAAAGTAAGAAATACCGGGTATTTTTTAGCGGCATCAAAATTTTGTGGTTTGATCATCCAGGCATTGAGCTCAACACCTTCGGTGGTTTTAAATTTCAAGAACTCTTTTTTACCAAGATTATATTGCTCCATTGTTCTCTTTAAGGCCGCGTTATCTTCCAGCATACGGATCTCTTTGCCTTGTGCATTGTAAATAGCAATGGTACTTGGGGTATTGGCATTGGAATAAGTTCCAATATAATAGTTCATACCATTACTGAATTCAGGTTCATTAAAACCTTGTTCCGCGGAGATTTTTTTCTTTGCGCTTCCATCGGTTTTAACAGAATAAATATTTTTTTCGGTTGGAGTTGTTTCTGACGCGGTGTAAAAAATGGTCTTGGTTTTTTCATCAATACCTTTATAAGCTATTACATCCCAATTTCCTTTAGTAACCTGGCTTATCAGCTTACCATTCATATCATATGAATAAATATGATTAAATCCATCTTTTTCACTGGTGATGATAAAACTCTTTTTATCATCAGTAAAAAAAACATAATCCCCTTCGCCTTCGTGTATGTCAATGTAGGTATCATTGGTTTCTGTATACACTACTTTTGATTCACCTGTAGAAGCATTGGCAAGCAATAACTCTAACTTATTCTGATGGCGGTTCATTCGAACCATAGAAAGTGTATTGGAATCCATGGTCCATTTAATGCGCGGAATGTATTGGTCGATTTCCTTGCCGGTGTCCATCAATTTATGAGCTGCCGTGGTAATATCATACATGTGAATGGTAACAATGGAATTGTCTTCGCCCGCTTTAGGATATTTAAAACGATATTGGGTGGGGTAAAGATTATTATTGAATTCATCAAATGAAAATTCTTTCACCTTGCTTTCATTAAATTTATAATAAGCAATTTTTTTGCTGTCGGGACTCCAGAAATATGCAACTGAAAATGCGAACTCTTCTTCATGTACCCAGTCGGTAGCACCATTAATTATACTGTTTTTCAAGCCATCTGTAGTTACTTGGATTTCTTTGCCGGAGGTTAGGTCCTTAATAAAAATATTGTTATCGCGTACAAAACCTATTTTATTTCCATCGGGTGAAAAGCTGGCATACATTTGTTTTTCGCCGGTAGTAATAGGTGTAATGCTTTTTGTTTTACGATCATATACGTAATAATTTTCGCGTGTTGACCTTCGGTAAATGTATTCGGTTTCAGTAGCGATGAGTAATTTTGTTTCATCCGGACTAAATAAATATTCATCAATGGTTAATGGCTTTCCATTTATGGATAAAGTACTCTGATCAACTATTATTTCGGGTTCTGAAGCTTTTGCATATTCATAGCGCAATACTTTTCCTTTATCTAATGTAGAATAATGTAAACCATCATTCATTGAAAGTAGTCCGTAAACACCTTTACTATTGAATGTTGGTAGGGACCATATTTCTTCAAGGGTAATGTCTTTTTTTTGAGCTGTAAGGTTATTAACTATGAATAGTGAAAACCCGATTATCACAGGTATAAACCTCGATATGCCTAAACTCCTATTCCATCTTAAAGAGCGGGGTATTATACCTTCCGCTTTCAGCGGGATTGTTCGACTTACAATTTTTGCTTTGTTAGTAACTTGTAAAAATTGAGTCTCACGAATAAATAACTTCTTCATGTATATGATATTTGTATAATTTTGATGGAAACGAAAATAGTAAAATACCTTAGAAGAAGGTTAAAAAAGTGACAGACGGCAATGAAATACAATAAAATAACACCTTCCACAATCACCCTGCTGAAAAAAATAGTCGGGGAGACCAATGTTTTGTACGATGCTGAAAGCCTTGCTAATTATGGACATGATGAAACAGAAAAACTTGTGTTTTTACCGGAAGCAGTGATAAAACCAAGAACAGCGCATGAAATTTCCGAGATATTAAAGATCGCAAATAAGGAATTGATAGCTGTTACACCACGTGGGGCAGGAACAGGTTTAAGCGGAGGTGCTTTGCCGGTGCACGGGGGAATTATTCTTTCCATGGAACGCTTTAATGAGATTTTACAAATTGATGAACGTAATTTACAGGCAACAGTGGAGCCGGGTGTGATCAATGAAGTGTTTCAAAATGCGGTGATTGAAAAAGGATTGTTTTATCCGCCTGATCCTGCAAGTAAAGGCAGTTGCTTTATGGGCGGCAATATTGCAGAAAGCAGCGGAGGCCCGAAATGTGTAAAATACGGAACCACCAAAGATTATATTCTTAACCTGGAAGTAGTATTGCCAACGGGAGAAATTATTTATACCGGAGCAAATACTTTGAAAAATTCTACCGGGTATAATTTAACACAATTGATGGTAGGCAGCGAAGGAACATTGGGCATTGCCACCAAAATAATTGTACGATTATTACCTCATCCTAAAAATGATCTGTTGATGCTGGTGCCGTTCCGCAGCCTGGATGAAGCCTGTGCTGCGGTGAGTGAAGTGTTTCGTGCAGGGTTTATCCCCAGCGCGATGGAGCTAATGGAACGTGATGCCCTGGATTGGGTATGTAAATATGTAGAAAGTAATGTAGTAAAATTAGAGGATGATATTCAGGCGCATTTATTAATTGAAGTGGATGGCAATGATGTGGATGTGTTGATGAAAGAGATGGAAGCCATTGCTGCATTAATGGCAAAATATAATACCGGTGATATTTTATTTGCGGATTCGGCAGCACAAAAACAGGAGTTGTGGAAATTGCGCAGGAAGATCAATGAAGCTGTAATGTCTAACGCCATCAGTAAAGAGCAGGATACCGTGGTGCCGCGTGCGGAACTGCCTGTATTAGTAAAAGGGATCAAGCAAATAGGAGAGAAGTATAAATTTAAGAGTGTTTGTTATGGGCATGCTGGCGACGGGAATTTACACATTCGTATTATAAAAGGTGATCTGAATGATGAACAATGGAATGGTGATTACATTAAAAAAGCGATCTCTGAAATATTTGTATTGTGTAAAAAATTGGGTGGTACTATCAGCGGTGAGCATGGTATTGGCTTGATACAACAAGAGTATATGAATATTGTGTTTTCTGAAAAAGCATTGGATATCCAACGAAATATTAAAAAAATTTTTGATCCTAATGGGATATTGAATCCTGGGAAGATGTTTGGAGGATAACATCCAGCGCACTTTCTCGACTCCGCTCGAAATGGCCCAGTACGTTGTCACTTCGAGCGGAGTCGAGAAGTGTAGAGGTTTTGTGGAGTTATTTACACGCCTTTTTATAATCTTCTTTTACCAATGGATTATCAAACACCTGGAAGGTGAGGTGAGGTTCACCGAATAATTTGCAATAACGATCGTGGTTTAATTTTTCAGCTTTTTGTAAAGCTGTTACGAAAGTGCGTGAATTATACAACTCCGGCATTTTAGCGCAATATGAAGCATAAGCAAATAATAATTGCTCGTTCACGGTTGTTTCATTGATGAAAGGGGCTAATAAACTCGCAGCAAATTTATAATCCTTGAAGCGTGCAAATACATACGATAATTTCAAATTGTTTTGCCAGGAAGCTTCTTTGATATTGTAAAACAATTTTATTTTATCGATACAAGCCTGTGTGATCAGTTCTCCGTTTTCAGCTGAATCAACAGATTCAATTATTTTAAATTGCCATTCAATATTCAATGCATCCACTTGTTTTTTAGGGATCTCTGTTTTGTATAATGCATCGATCCTTTTTTGCATTTCACCTTGTGCTTTCGTATCTCCAATGGTGCTGTCTAGAGCGATAGCACAAAAAATAGTGTTGAACGCTATGTAATTATTTGCAGGATCGAGGAATGACAGTTTTTTAAGTGTATCATAATCTTCTTCCGTAGCAGTATTATTATTTTGCATAAAATGCAGCACCACCTGGTTATTCAATAATCCTGAAAATCTCGCATCATTTGGTATCTGCATTTTGGAAGATGTTTCAGGAGTATATTTTTGAGCGCGCATTTGTTTGCCGATATAATATTGAATTTTATAAGCCTGTTTAACATCTTCTTTTTTAACAGCCTGGTTAAATTTACTTACCGAAAATTTTTCTTCTTTGGCTCCGGTAATATCATAGGTAACGTCAAGGATGATCTGCGCGAAACGTTCTTTTGCCAGGGTAGGTTCCAGCTCTTCTGCCAATCCTTTGGTGTTGATCTCATGTATCGCTTTTTCCTTGGTCATTTGTGTTAAGTAATCAAATTTTCCGCCTTCCATTTCCATTTGGAACAGGTTCCATGAATCACTTGTTTTTACATCTGTAACAACACCTGCTTTTTGCATACCCGATAATGCTTTGATAATACTTTCAGCACGTTTTTTCTGAAGCTTTGCATTTGCATTGGCATCGCCTTCAATAGATGAATAAGCTGTGATATATAAACCCTCAATAAAAAAGTCTGGTTCCTGTAAAGCGCTCAGGAATGGGGCCATGTCTTCTTCTTTATAATCCGATTTGTTTTTTTCGAAAGGGACTACAAAGCTTAATAATGTCGATTCTGATTTTGGCTCGAATGGTGGTTTGAAATAAGCCATGCTGTCAGGCATTAACAGCATACTAAGAGGTTGAGATTCCTGGTCGCCTTGTTCAATATTTGATTTTAGAATTGTTTTACAAAGTTTCCCATCTTGTACAACCAATAAATTCAACTCATACGGACCGGTTATTTTTTTTGGTACTATCCCGAGCTGAACATCCAGTTTAGTTGGTTTGATCACCCTGTTTCCTTTTTTTACAGCCTTGATGCGATTTTTGCTGTACAGCTTACTTGTGGTAACAGTTTTCAAAAGGATCCCTTTTGAGATCAGGTTATTATCTAAAATATTATAACCCGGATTTTCATATTGTGCGCGTTGTATCACATCAACTGCAAAACCATCACCGGAGTTACGAATAATCTTAGAAAGAGATTTCAGGTTATCATATTTTAGAAATATTTTTCCATTTTCAACATACAAACCTTTCGCTAGTCCGTCATAGTCCTTAAATTTTTTACAGGCATTGCAAGTTCTTTCTTCAGGAGCTTTTAGTTTTTTATTTTTTGAAGTATAAGGTACCGGAAGTTCTTTTTTCTTATCAGCACCGGTATTAAAGGTTTTGAAACTTCCGAAGACGATCGATATATATGCTTTTTTGCCTGCTTCATCAAGAGTAATTGATGGACTTGCATATAAATAATCAGGATTTTTTATTACTCTTTGTGGTATTTTACCCGTTCTCCATTTATAAAAAGCGGCGTCAGCAAATTCCTGTGCGGAAAAAAATCCTTTCCCTTTTACTACCCCTGTTGTCAGTACAATTTCTTCCGCTTTGTTGGTTCCACCCATAGCGATCACCCGTTTTGCTGTGGTTTTATATTTTCCTTTACTGTTATTCAGTTCCGCTTTTCCGTTACCGGCCATGTCTGCAGATTGTATTTGAGCGGCCTGAAAAAGAGTTTCATTAAATTCTACAGAATCAAGTTTGTTGTCATTGCGAAGTTTGTTTAATACTTTCAGTAATGCTTGTTCAGCTTGCTTGGTGTCAAATGACGAAGGTGTTTCCGGTGGAGCATCCTTTTTTTGTGCGAATGCCGTTAAGCTTGTAAAGGCAATGAATAAAACAAAGGCAGTTCTTTTTACCATTTATGGTGTGTTGTGAAATTGTATGTTCTATTTCTTGGTACGATTAGATTTTTTATATAGGTTTGTATGAAGACAAAAAAATAATCGTCAGAAGCATGACAAATATATTTTTTTGAACTTATAAGTAATCAACATTTTATGAACAAAATACTAGTTGCCAACAGAGGGGAAATTGCTTTACGAGTAATGCGTTCCTGCCGTGAAATGGGTATAAAGACAGTTGCAGTATACTCAGAAGCCGATAGAAATGCTCCTTTTGTAAAATATGCTGATGAGGCTGTGTGTATTGGTCCGCCACCTTCTAATCAATCTTATTTGTTGGGAGATAAGATCATAGAAGTATGTAAGAAATTAAAAGTGGATGGAATTCATCCCGGTTATGGTTTTTATCTGAAAATGCAGATTTTGCAGCTGCAGTAAAAAAAGCAGGAATAACATTCATTGGGCCATCACCGGAAGCAATGGATATGATGGGAGATAAACTTTCTGCGAAAGCAGCAGCAAAAAAATATAAAATTCCAATGGTTCCCGGTTCTGAAGGTGCAATCAGTAGTGTTGAAGAAGGTAAAAAAATAGCGAAAGCCACCGGATTTCCATTATTGATCAAAGCCAGTGCAGGCGGTGGGGGAAAGGGAATGCGCATTGTGGAGAAGATCGAAGAATTTGAAGAACAAATGAAACTGGCTGTAAGTGAAGCAACATCTGCTTTTGGAGATGGTTCTGTATTTATAGAACGTTATGTAGCAGGTCCAAGACATATTGAGATCCAGATCCTGGGTGATAATCATGGAAATATTGTGTATTTATTTGAGCGGGAATGTTCCATCCAAAGACGTCACCAGAAAGTAATAGAAGAAGCCCCATCATCAGTACTTACACCTGAGATCCGTAAAGCAATGGGCGAATGTGCTGTTAATGTTGGTAAAGCATGTAATTATACCGGTGCCGGAACAGTTGAATTTTTATTGGATGAAAATAAAAATTTTTATTTCCTGGAAATGAATACCCGCTTGCAGGTAGAACATCCTGTAACGGAAATGATCACAGGTATTGATCTTGTGAAAGAACAAATAAAAGTGGCAAGAGGTGAAAAATTATCCTTCTCACAAAGTGATCTTAAAATAACCGGACATAGTGTTGAAGTACGTGTTTATGCCGAAGATCCGGCTAATAATTTTTTACCTGATATTGGTAAACTGCTTACCTATAAACGTCCGCAAGGCTTGGGAGTACGTGTGGACGATGGTTTTGAGGAAGGAATGGATATTCCGATTTATTATGATCCGATGATAGCAAAGCTGGTTACTTTTGGTAAGGACAGGGAAGAAGCCATCAACCGTATGATCCGTGCTATTGATGATTACCGGATCACAGGAGTTGAAACTACTTTGACATTCTGTAAATTTGTTTTAAAACACAAAGCATTTACTTCCGGTAATTTTGACACACATTTTATTAAACATCATTATTCACCTGAAATGCTTCTTACTTCAACGGAAGATGAGGCATTAATAGCCGCTTTGTTTGGCGCTAAATTGACTGCTCAGAAGAAATCAATTTCAATAAGTGAGTCTGAAAGATTAGGGATAAATGAATCAAAATGGAAAGCAAACCGTTTATAATTAACAGATAACACAACTTTTCAGTTTCATTCTTCGTTTATAGTATCAATTAGGTACAGATTTTGTCCTGATAAGCCATATGGCAAGAAACATCCTCATATTTTTTTTCCTTTTTCCTTTTTTTATCTATGCCCAAACGGAAGTTTCTACAGGACTTCAATTGCCTGTACAAGGAACTTTGGTAAGATCTACTATTTATGAAGGTGATACAATTCCATTCGTTACTTTACCACCTATAGTTTGTTATGCTGATCGTGTTTTTAAAAATCAAAAACAAAGAGAAGCCTGGAACCGCTTAAAGTACAATGTAAAAAAAGTATATCCTTACGCGATCATTGCTGCTGCACGGCTAAAAGAATATGATCAGCTTTTGTCACAATTTTCCAATGAGAATGAAAAAAAACGGTATATGAAACGTGCCGAAAAGCAGTTGAAAGAAGAGTTTGGTGCTGAATTAAAACAACTAACAATGAGTCAGGGAAGGATATTGATCAAGTTGATCGATCGTGAAACAGGTCAAACTTCCTATGATGTTGTAAAAAGCATGCGTGGTTCATTCTCAGCATTTATGTGGCAAGGACTTGCTTTGATGTTTAATTCTGATTTAAAGGATGAGTATGATGCAGAGGGCGAAGACAAAGCCATTGAACATGCTATCAAAATGATCGAGGCGGGGGAGTTATAACCTCACCCCCGGCCCCACTCCCAAGGGAGAGGGGTGTACACTTGTTTATTAATAAGCATTATCTATTTTTGTGTGATGTTTACACAACGGCAATTTTTTCTGAATCATCTTGCACAAACAAGTGAAACACCATTGGCTTTAGAAATTGAAAAAGCAGAAGGTGTTTATTTATATGATACTTCCGGCAAGCGTTATCTTGATCTAATCTCAGGAATTTCAGTTAGTAATGTAGGTCACCGTCATCCCAAAGTAACTGCAGCAATAAAAGACCAATTAGATAAATACATGCACCTGATGGTGTATGGTGAGTATATTCAAAGCCCACAAGTACAACTGGCTAAATCATTATCTGAATATCTTCCTAAAAATTTAAGTTCAATATATTTTGTGAATTCAGGTACCGAAGCCATTGAAGGTGCTATGAAATTAGCGAAACGCTTTACGGGCAGAACGGAAATCATTTCTTTTAAAAATGCATATCATGGCAGTACTCATGGTAGTTTGAGTATTATCGGGAGCGAGGAATTAAAAAACACATTTCGTCCTTTATTACCGGATACCAAACAAATTGAATTTAATAACATTAATGATCTGAAAAATATCACAGAACGTACAGCTTGTGTTGTAGTTGAAACAATACAAGGTGAAGCAGGTGCTATTGTTCCTAGAGCAGATTTTTTAAAACGTTTACATAAACGTTGTACGGAAGCTGGAGCATTGCTGGTAGCGGATGAAATACAATGTGGTTTTGGCCGGACAGGAAAATTATTTGCGTTTGAGTATTATGATTTCGTTCCTGATATTTTATGTTTAGCAAAAGGAATGGGAGGGGGGATGCCGATAGGTGCTTTTATTTCTTCAAAAAAAATAATGAATACACTTACTAATAATCCTGCACTAGGTCATATTACTACTTTTGGCGGGCATCCTGTTTGCTGTGCTGCAAGCCTGGCTACATTGAATATATTATTGGAAGAGAAATTAATTGAAGAAGTTGAAGCAAAAGAAAAGCTTTTCCGAAAGCTTTTAAAACATCCTAAAATAAAATCAGTAAACGGAAAAGGATTATTGCTTGCTGTTGAATTCGATAGTTATGATCAAAATAAAACCATCATTGATAAATGTATTGAAAAAGGAGTGGTCGTTGATTGGTTTTTATTTAATTCACATTCCATGCGGATTGCTCCGCCACTTACAATTACAGAGGAGGAGATAGAATTTGCTTGTGAAATTATTTTGAAAACTATTGCTTAAGAATAAAAGTAAAAATGATGTTAGATCAGGATAAAAAATTCGTTATTCGTTTTTATTAGATATTCGCTGAGGTCAGTAATTCCCAATCGATAACATCACCAGCGTGCACGCTACTTCCGTTTCAATTTTATTTTTTTTAAGAATTGTTTCAAACTCGGGATTTTCTGTGCCGGGATTAAAAATAACACGTTTGGGTTTTAAGGAAAGAATATAATCGATCCATTCGGGTTGGTTTTTGGGTCCAACATACAGCGTTACAGTATCAACATCAGCAATAGCCGGTTTTCCTTTAATGATCTTTAATCCGTTTATTTCACCCTCTTTGATTCCAACGGGAACAACTTCGTGACCCCTGCTTTGCAACCTGCCGACTACCTGGTGGGAAACTCTTTCCGGATTATCGGATGCGCCTATAACAACTGTTTTTTTCATTTTTATTCAGTTTCTGTATAATCTAATTCTTTGCCGTATGTTTCTTCTAAAAGAAATGCACCTAAAAAAGCAATGGCAATACATATAGCACCAACAATTAGTCCGGCAGACCAAAGCCCTAATGAAGGTTTTAAATAATCAAGATAAAGAGTGACCAATATAGTTGATCCTCTTACAAAATTAGGCGCTGAAGTAGTTACTGTGGCACGTATGTTAGTTCCGAATTGTTCTGATGCGGAAGTCATAAATACTGTCCACAATCCGCCCATTGGTAAACCTAAAGCAAAGATCAGAAAGTAAAACCATGTGGAAGAAGTTTCATGGGATAAAAAATAAGCGCCTGTGATGATCGTAATAGCGGTAAGAGCAATAAAAATTGCTTTTCGTCTGGATCGAATTTTTTGAGAAAGATATCCTAATAAAAAACTTCCAATGGAAGCCCCTACATAATGAAGCATAACAGAGGTAGATCCTTTTATCGTTCCTGTTATGTGAAGAGCATCTTTTGCGAACGCGCCGGCATTAATAGTAAGTACACTGATAGTATACCATACAGGAATGCCAACAAGAATAACAACAACGTATTTTTTGAAATTTTT
This sequence comes from Bacteroidota bacterium, assembly GCA_052389695.1. GTDB lineage: Bacteria > Bacteroidota > Bacteroidia > 2-12-FULL-35-15 > 2-12-FULL-35-15 > 2-12-FULL-35-15. The sequence continues at coordinate 22,735 of JBQTHQ010000038.1, forward strand.
AACGCTTGTAAATAAGCTGAGAAAATTACCTCTTTTTATTTCCTGTGATCTTGTTTTTTCAAACATACCTGATTCATATACCGCAACTCTTAAAATTAGAAGTAAAAGGCCTAATCCTCCGCCTACCCAATACGCAATTTTCCAGTTGAATGCTTCGGTTACATAAAAGCCAACAATGGCGCCAAGTATACCTATTCCTGCAACAATACTTGTTCCCATACCTCTTGATTCTTTGGTCATTACTTCCGCTACAAGTGTAATGCCTACACCTAATTCACCTGCCAGTCCAAAGCCTGCTATTAAACGCATCCATGCATATTGTTCCACATTTTGTACAAAACCGTTAGCGATGTTTGCAAGTGAGTAGAGAAGAATGGTAAGAAATAATGTAGATAGTCGTCCTTTTTTATCGCCTAATACCCCCCATACGATCCCGCCTAAAAGCATTCCCCACATTTGCATACGTAAAAGATAATTACCAACCGTAAAAAGTTGATCTTCTGTAACCCCAATATCCCGCAGGCTGGGATCTTTTACAATTCCGAATAATACAAGGTCATATATATCTACAAAATAACCAAGCGTAGCTACAATTACTATGATATTAAATGGGTTGGCGCTGATCTGCTTTTTCATAAATTATTATTTAATACTATAAAAGTAAAAAAGAATATGGAATACATCTATTTCAAGTATTCAAATGCTTTCTTTAAAAGAATATCGTAATATATTAAATAATTATCCCTTGTTAGTGGAATATATTCATCAACAGCTGAGGGGTTGCCTTCTAAAATTTCTCCGTTCGGGCGAATGGTGTGTCCAACGGACCACATAAAATTACAAACAGATTTGCCACTGATCGGAAATTTTAATGTTTCTGTCCATTCCCAGGTATTACTGTAACCACCTGTGGTCATGCCAAGTGTATAAGCCAGATCATTGTCCGCAACTGTAGCATTGAACTGGTCTAAATGAGAACCACCCCAAGGTCCCATAAAACAAACCATTTTGCCTTTAAAATGTTTTGTTGCCGGATAAACAATGCCATCTGAATATTTTGGAAGATGTGCCAGTTTGAATGGTACATTATTAGTATATGCTTGTGTGGCAGCAATTGCTTTTTTTACGTCATCATTTAGCCAGTCGATCAGATTGCTTCCGTCATCCATTGTTTCTGCACTACCGCCATCATTAACATTCTTTTCTTTGAACTCTTTATTTTTTTGTTCAATAAAAAGTGGTGTTACATCACTGATCCGCAAATTGCCGAATGTTGTTTTAAAAGGTTTTGGACTTAAATGCTGCACTACGTAAGCTCCCAAACTTCCGCCCTGGCTGTTTGTTAAGTCAATGATCAGGTTATGATCCAGTAAATTGTTTTTATCCGCATAACGGATCAAACTATCTACATCTGCTTTAACAGTTTCAAGAAAGCCGAACCATCTTAAAATAATCACTTTTTCTTTTATGGAATTGTCAGGTAAAAATAATTCATGCGTTTTTAGTTTATAAACCGATTTAAATCCGGGGTATTTTGGGATATTAAATCCGTTCCAGTCAATTTTTGCTGGATCGAGGTAAGGAATAGTTATAGTATATTTTTCCTTGTTCTTTTTTTCTAAGGTTAAGGTCAGGTTTTCCTTATAAAAATAGGAGGGTAGGTTGCCTGATTTTGTGGTGATGGAATAATCAAGCCGTTTCCAGAAATTATTTACAGTGGAATAACGTTGAAAAGGTTCAACTTTTTTTATGTATTCAGCTGCAGGTATTTCATTTACAGCGATCAATCTATCACCTATCTCAAGCTTATTTTTACCTGTATATGTTTGTATGTCTTTTGAATATTCGGATATAAATAAAAAATAATTGTCTTTGATACTATAATCTACATCAAAATGAATGGGAGCCTGCATACGTGTAACCTTATTGATCTGTAATCCATCTTTTGCAGTTGTTACATTCACATGTTTATCTTTTCGCGCATTGCTTAATTTAAGGATTGCCCAGTATAATTCTTCTTCAGTGGTAACATTAATAAATTCGTCACGGTATTTGAGCATTTCCGTTTTTACATCCATGTTCAAATTTTTATCCTTTATTTCAGAGAATGCTTCACGCTCCATTGTTTTTTGAATGATGTAGTCGAACAATGCAGCACGGTCCTCTTTTGTGCTGATGCGGGAATTGTCAGTTTGAGAATAAAGGAATCCCTGAAACGTAATAAGAATAAATAATAGTGCTTTTTTCATAATTAATTATTTTTCGCAGGTGCGTTTTTTAATGTCGCCACTAACAGATCCCAGAATTTCGAAACTGCCTTTATTTCCACCCGTTCATCAGGTGAATGGGGCGACAATATTGTTGGCCCGAATGAAATTTTATCCCAATGCGGATATTTACTACCTAATAAAGAGCATTCCAATCCGGCATGTATGGTTTTTACTTCAGGAAATTTGCCGTATAAGTTTTTATAAACATTTTTCATCACCTTCAAAATTTCAGAATTCATATCGGGTTTCCAACCGGGATAGGAATTATAGTGCTCTACTATTGCTCCTGCATTTTTAAATATTGTTTCAACCTTTTCGTTTAACTTTTCTTTTTCTTTATCAACTAAACTTCTTTGGAATGTGACAATCCGGATATGATCTTTTAGCGATTCTATTACACCCAGGTTGGTGGATGTTTCAACCAGTCCAGAAATATCTTTACTCATTGCTATTACTCCATTGGGGCATTCCGCTATGGCTTTTAAAAATTTATCCTGAATATTTTTTTCTAAAATTAATTTTGGCAACGCTTGTACCTCAGCGGTAATTTTGATATCCGGATCGGTCTTAGAAAATTCAGCAGTGATTTTTTTTGAAAAATTTTCGAAATCATTTAAAAAATTATTTCTTTCTGTTTCAGGAATGGTAGCAATTGCAAAAGCTTCGCGAGGAATGGCATTGCGTTGGGTTCCACCATTTATTTCAGCTATTCTTAAACCGTAATTTTTAGCGGCATCCCATAAAAATCTGTTCATTATTTTGTTGGCATTTCCTCTTCCTAAATGGATATCAACGCCTGAATGCCCGCCTTTTAAACCTTTAATACTTATCTTAAATGAAATACTGTTGTTTTCTGTTTTTTCAAAAATAGTTTTTAATGTAACCTTAGTACTTGTTCCACCGGCACAGCCCACATTAAATTCCCCATCTTCTTCAGAATCAAGATTGAGTAAAATATCCCCTTGTACCAAACCGGGTTTAAATGCAAATGCGCCTGTCTGGCCGGTTTCCTCATTAGCGGTTAGTATACATTCAATCGGGCCATGTCCTATATTGTTTGAAACGACCACTGCAAGTGCTGCTGCTATACCAATGCCATTGTCGGCTCCCAAAGTAGTTCCTGTTGCTTTCACCCAGCCATTTTCAATCCTCGGAAGAATAGGATCCTTATCAAAATCATGCTTTGTATCCGCATTTTTTTCGGTTACCATATCCGTATGGCCCTGCAAAATAATTCCTTTCAAATGTTCATACCCTTTTGTTGCGGGCTTGCGGATCACCATATTCCCAATTTCATCAACATTTACTTCTGCTCCGTGCTTTTCGCATATTTTTTTTATAAAGGCGATCACTTGTTGCTCTTTGGTTGAAGCACGTGGAATATTACAAAGTTCTTCAAATATTTCCCATAAAGGTTGAGGACTTAAACCGGATAATCTTTTTGTCATATGTATTAGTTGAAATCTTTTATTAAGCACAGGCCTTTTTTTAATTCATCCCATGATCTGACGCAGGTCATTCTTACGTAATTTTCACTTGCTTTTCCGAAAGCAGCGCCTGGTACAAGGGCTACCTGCTTTTCTTTTAAAAGCCGTTCACAAAATTCAGTCGAATTTAATCCCGTTTTTTTTATATTGATCCATACATAAAAACCACCTTCAGGGATCTTACATGATAAATTGGAGATTTTATTTATTTCGTCAGCAACAAACATGCATCGTTTCTCCCAATCTTTCCATAGTTCATAAATTTCAGGTTTATAATCTGTTGAAAGTGCTGTTGTAGCACCTTCCTGTGTGAATGAACCGGGACAGGTCATTAAATGTTGTTGGAATATGATCATGGAAATAATAATAGATTCAGGTGCATAAGCATATCCTATTCTCCAGCCCCCCATGGATAAAGTTTTGGTGAATCCCATTAAACCTATTGTTCGCTCTTGCATTCCGGGTTTTGAAGCGATACAAATATGTTTTTTCCTTTTCCAGGTTACACGTTCATATATCTCATCTGCTATTACCCACAGATTATGTTTTTTTGCAAACGCTGCAATTAGCTCCAGATCTTCTTCGGTATGAACCACACCTGTAGGATTTTGAGGGGAGCAAAATAAAATACACTTTGTTTTTGGAGTGATTGCTTTTTCAAGTTGTTCAACAGTCCATCGAAAATTATTTTCGGGTTTTAATGTAACAGGAACTGTTTTGCCTCCAAAAAAATTAATTGTAGCTCCATAGCTAACAAAACAAGGGTCTTCGACAATAACTTCATCGCCGTTGTTAAGAATGGACATCATCGCCAATGTTAAACCGTTTTTACACCCCAGTGTAGCAATTATATTTTTATCCGGATCAAGATGCAGATTATTTTCACGTTTTAATTTTTCCGAAATTTTTAATCGATAGTTATATTTACCCTGTGCAGGTGTTTGGTGTGTATCGCCGGCGATCAAAGCTTTTGATGCGGCTTCATTCACGTAGTTTGGACTATGTTCAGCTGCACGGCCTGCAGAAAAATCAAAAATTTTGATACCTTTTCTTTTCATTTCCGAAGCTATATCTGCTATCAATACAGTTGCAGAGGTAGGTGTTTGTAAAGCTCTTTTGGATAATGGCAAAGTATTTTTAATCATATTTAATGGATAAAAATTTTTCCTAATTATAAAACAAATTCTTTGATTTTAAAAATAAGGATTTACTTTTGAAGCAACATCAATAATTATAAAATATGCCATACATCACTATTAATGACCTTCCTTTTAAAGAAAACATGAAAGGTTATAAAGCGCGAATGATTCATAGTGAAAAAATGACCACTGTTTATTATTCGGTTGAGGCGGGAGCTGCATTTCCTGAACATTCACATATCCATGAACAAATATCCAATGTGATCGAAGGTAAGTTTGAGTTTAACCTGGATGGAAAAGTTGAAGTACTGGAAGCAGGAAAAATTGTGGTTATTCCGGCTAATACACTGCATTCGGGAATTGCGCTTACCAATTGCACTATAATTGATGTGTTTGCTCCGGTAAGGGAAGATTATAGATAATATGTCATTGTTATAGAATTATTAACCTTCGTTCTGAGCCTTTGACGAACAAAGAAAAACCGGCAAGAATCATCGTTCTGGCCGGTTTCTTAAAATCAAGCTCTCCTTCGCGATCTGTGCGGACTGCGTCCGCCTTCGCTAAAGCTACGGCGGGTGAAAGCGGGCTGGAGTTTACAACTTTCGAACCTCAAGCCTCTCAATGATCTGATTGACAGTCGTTTCAAAAAGCCAGTATCTCCTCATAAAATTTCTTCTGATTCAAAAGTAGACATTTATGATAATTGGACAAAAGATTTAATTGCCATTAATGAGTTCTTAGTTTTACATGAAATAAGATGCGACTAAATTCAATAAAAAGTTTGCAATTCGAAAACTTTTTAATATCTTTGTGGGAGTGAATATAATCGTTAGAAGAACTATATTATATTATGTGGCTAAATATCCACAGGCACAAACGTCATTGTTAACATGGTATAATGAATTTTTGAAAGAGAATTTTAAAAATTTCAACCAGCTGAAAGCCACATATGGAAATGCAAGTATAGTGGGGAAGAACAGGGTTGTATTCAATATCAAAGGCAATGATTATAGATTAATAGTCTCTGTAAATTTTAAACAATTAGCGGCTTATGTTATTTGGTTTGGCACCCATAAGGAATATGATAAAATAGATGTAGAAACCATTGAATTTGATATCCGAATTTTAAACTATAAAGCAAAATGAATATAAATTGGAAAGTAATAAAAACTGAGGTAGCATATCAAAAGGCCATTAAAAGAACAATGGCGATTTTTCATGCTGAAGAAGGAACACCCGAAGCTGATGAATTGGCTTTGCTGTTAGTATTGGTAAAAGATTATGAGGATAAACATATTCATTTGCCTGAGATAAACCCGATTGAAGTAATAAAACTGAAAATGGTTGAGCGTGGTATGAAAGCTAAAGACCTTGAACCAATAATAGGTACAAAGGGACATGTTTCATCTATCCTTTCAGGAAGACGTGAAATAACTTTGAAAATGGCACAACGCTTAAAAGATTTTTTTCACCTTCCAGCTGAAATATTTTTGCATTCAGCATAAAATGTTTTTAGTTAAAAATGATCTATTTTAATTTTTCTGCTTTAATTGAAATATTCAACCAATTTGTTCGATTTCGAACTTTTAGATGAAAAATAATGAATAAAAAAGCCACTAAGTTAATCTTAGTAGCTTTTTGTTTCATTTCGTTGCATTTTATTCATCAGCGGAGAAAGAGGGATTCGAACCCCCGGAGCTGTTACACTCAACAGTTTTCAAGACTGCCGCAATCGACCACTCTGCCATTTCTCCGGGGGCAAAAGTACCATTTTTTTGATTTCCACGGGTAAAAGTGTGGAAAAAATGTATTTATTCCTTAACTTTGTCATACTCCCCATATTGATATTCAAAAAGGTTAGTCATGAAAAAATATTTGGTCGTTTTAACACTGGCGTTATTTTCAAATAGCTTGTTTGCCGTTAATATTACAGCGTATTTAACACATTCCGCTTTTAATACCCCAACCAATAGCCCTTATATAGAAACTTATTTATCAGTAATAGGAAATACGATAAAATTTGCAAAAAATGCTAATGGCAAATATCAGGGAGCTATTGATATTGCTGTAGCTTTTAAACAAAATGGTGAAATTAAACAGGCTAAAAAGTATACATTGAACAGTCCTGAAATTGCCGATACAATCTCCGGTTTTCCTAACTTTATAGATCAACAGCGTTATTCATTGCCGAATGGTTCTTATGAGATGGAAATTACCATTGCCGACAAAAACCAGTCAATAAATAAGCCCTTTAGTATTACAGAACCGATAAACATTAATTTTTTAGATGACAGAATAACTGTATCCAATATTCAGTTGCTGGAATCGTATACAAAGTCTCTTAGCCCAAGTCCTCTTACAAAAAGCGGTTTTGATCTGGTTCCTTATGTTTCCACTTTTTTTCCTGAAAATTCTACCAGGATCAAGTTGTATTCTGAAGTATATAATGCAAAAAAGATAGCCGGCGAAGCACAAAAAATAGTAATCAATTATTTTATAGAATCCTATGAATCAAAAATAAAATTGACGGATTATAGTGCTTTTTCAAAACAAACAGCGAATGATGTAAATATTTTATTAGCGGAATTAAATATTGAAAATCTACCCTCAGGTAATTATAATGTTGTAGTTGAGATACGGGACAAGGACAATATGATTCAGGCTGATCAGCGGTATTTTATACAGCGAAAAAATAAGCAGGCAGCTTTGAGTTTCGAAGATCTGAAATCAATAAATGTGAGCAATACGTTTGTGAGCCATTACAAAAGTATAGATACGCTGTCTGATTATATTCGTTCCTTAAGGCCTATATCCAGTTTAATGGAGATTCAGTACTCTGAGAATCAATTGCAGGGAAAAAAACTGGAACTGATGCAACAATATTTTTACAATTTCTGGAAATCAAGAAATTCCCTTCAACCTGAACTAACCTGGTTAGAATATTCTAAAGAAGTATTAAAAGTGAACAAGGAATTTGGAACATTTGGTTTAAAAGGCTATGATACTGACAGGGGGCGGGTATACTTGCAATATGGTGCACCCAACCAAAGAAATAAAGTGGATAATGAACCTAGTGCATATCCTTATGAAATATGGCAATACGATGTGTTGGTGGATAGGGCCCAGGAATTGACCAGTCCAAATAAGAGGCAGTCTAACAGAAGGTTTATATTTTATAATCCTGATCTTGTGAGCAATAAATATGTTGTATTGCATTCTGATGCAAGAGGCGAAAATTATAATATCCGTTGGGAAATACAATTGCATAAGCGAGATAGCCAATCCCGCGATATTGATGCGAAAGATGTTCCTGAGCACATGGGTGGAAATGCGGAAGATAATTTCCTAAATCCCAGGTAGCTGGATAACCGCAACATTTTAGCTGGGAATAATTTTGTTTTATTATGCCAGATGGAATGCTCATATTACTAATATCCATTTATAATTTTGAATTAGGGACATTTCATTTACATTTGTTTCATGAAGGTTGCGGTTGTCATTTTAAATTGGAATAATAAAAAGTTTCTCGAAAAATTTTTACCAGGTATTATTACCTGTAATTCCTCTTATGCAGAAATAATTGTTGCCGATAATGCTTCTACTGATGATTCGGTAGCCTTTTTGAAAAATAACTACCCCACTGTTAAAATTATTCAGAATTCTGCCAATGGTGGTTTTGCAAAAGGATATAATGATGCATTACAGCATGTAAATGCAGAGTATTATGTTTTATTAAATTCGGATGTTGAAGTTACTCCTTCCTGGATAGATGAAATTATTCAATTAATGGATAATGATAATTCCATTGCAGTTTGTCAGCCGAAAATAAAAGCATTTAATAGAAAAGATCAATTTGAATACGCAGGCGCAGCCGGAGGATTTATAGATAAGTATGGTTATCCCTTTTGCAGGGGAAGAATTTTGGAATTTATAGAACAAGATAAAGGACAATATAATGATGTGCGTGAAATATTTTGGGCCACAGGCGCTTGTTTGTTTGTAAGATCAGAATGTTATCATAAGGTACAGGGTTTTGACGAAGATTTTTTCGCGCACATGGAAGAAATTGACCTTTGCTGGAGATTAAAAAATATCGGGTATAAAATAATGTATTGTCCCGATAGTACTGTTTATCACGTTGGCGGAGGAACATTAAGCAAAACAAGCCCGCAAAAAACATTTTTGAATTTTCGGAATAATCTGATCCTGATCAGTAAAAACCACCCTCCAAAATTTTTCTTTTCCAAATTACTTATGCGCATGTTATTAGATGGAATTGCCGGACTTAAGTTTTTATTCTCAGGGCAATTTTCTCATTTTTTAGCAGTGATCAAAGCGCACTTTAACTTTTATGGATCGTTCGGAAGAACATTAGAGAAACGTAATGAATTGAAAAAACAAGTACTTAAGTATACTACAACAGCTGTTTATTTGCACAGTATTGTTGTTGATTTTTATATCAGGGGAAATAAAACCTTTAAGGAAATTGATTTTAAGGATAGGTTTATGTAACGTTTTGTAGCTACTGGCCGTTGGGCTTTCGAAGCACCAACTTTCTTAACCGACAAAAGGTTATTTAAAGATACCAATGTTTATTAGCCGCCGCAAATAAAAATTCGCGAAGCGACCATGTTAATAGTGCGCGGCGATGACCTTCTTCCGCCCAATGGCCAGTAGGTGCTGTTAGTGCCAGTGCTTTATTTTTTTACTTGCTTCGTCCAACGTTTTACTATTGTCGGCAAGCTATTAATGACTTCTTTACCAAACAGCGCCTCAGTCAGAATACCCATGTGAAGCATATCAATAATTCGGCATAAATAAGATCGGCCTTTAGTCCACCAGGTAAAATGATCGTCGATGATTAAAAAATGTTCGACGTGAATTTTTAGATTATCTTTTACTTCTCTCAATTCTAAACCATCAAGCCATGACTCATAAACGCCATCAGATACACGACTTCCAAAGGTCGTTGTGTAATAGTATTCTTTTATTTCCCAAATCGCAATTGGATTAATTACAGTTGGAAATGCTCCGTCCACTCTTCGAGATAAGGTACGAACAGGAAATTTCTTTTGGGTAAAGGCAGTTAATTCTTTTGGATTATAATCGCAATCATAACCTCTAGAATTTGCTTCAATAATCATATTTACAATTCCTGTTAAGTAAGCCGGACCTTTTTTCTTCCCTTTTTGTTTGTTTAAGGGCAAAGGACAAGCGGGCTTTAGTTTTTTCTTCAGGCTGTCAAAGGTTTTTTTAGCCTCAGCAACTTTCATTAAATTCGGTTCAACTTCTGTACGAATGATATCCGATCTGTGTTTAAGATAAGAAACAATTAACTTTCCAAAAGGTGTAAACTTATTTTTTTTATCAATAACCTTGCTATAGTCAAGATTGTTGCTTTCGTAAACAGCCTTGATCTCTTCAAGTGTATGAATCTTGATCTGTTTTGTTTTTTTGCTGGTGTAACCAGCCTTTTGGCTTATTAATTTCACATTCGCCCAAAAGTCCAATGGCTGTTTTAAAAATCTTTTGTCCGCTTTCATTTTTTTAACGCTTTCTCAAACTCCTTTGTGAATTCTTCTAAGTTTGAGCCTAATATTTTACAAATTTCTTTGAGCTCGATCAGGTCCATTCTTCGCTCGCCGCTTTCTATTTTACTGATAAAGGACTGTGGGACACCAAGTTTCTTGGCAAGATCAGACTGACGAAGTCCAGACCCCATCCGCAATCGGTAAAGTTGATCCAATAAGGCTTTATATTCTTTTTTAAAGGAGCTCTTTTTCACTTGTTCAAAAGTATATCCTATTTTCGTATATCCCATATTAGGATTTTAGCACTAAAGTCATATATTTGTACTAAATACTAATGAAATGCAGCTTACTTTAGAAGAAAAATACCTTACCTATTACCCCCCAAAGTCTCAACTCCTTAAGTGGGTCGGCAACAAACAGAAATTTGCTGTCGAAATAACACGATCATTCCCAACGGACATTAAGAATTACTATGAGCCATTCTTAGGAAGCGGCGCAATACTTGCGACAGTAGCTCCAAAAAGCGGTTTAGGGTCTGATACATTCAAACCGTTAATTCAAATTTGGAAGAAACTTTCAACGAGACCTAATGAACTAATTGAATGGTATGCTGAGAGGAGAAATAGAATAGGAGCGGAAACAAAAGAAGAAGTTTATAAAAGTGTTTTAGCTTCTTATAATGCTAATCCTAACGGTGCCGATTTTCTTTTTTTAACAAGGTCTTGTTATGGTGGTATAGTACGTTTTAGAAAAGCTGACGGCCATATGTCTACACCTTGTGGTGCTCATACTCCGATACCCGTTGAGAGTTTTTCCGAAAGAGCGAAAGAATGGAACAAAAGATTAAAAAATGTTCGATTTGAGCATTTAGATTATAAAGAAGCGATTGCACAATCAAAGTCAGGCGATTTAATATATTGTGATCCGCCTTATTCTCATAGTCAAGGTATTTTGTATGGGGCTCAAACTTTCCGACTCGAAGATTTATTGTCGGAAATTGAAAAAGCGAAATTTAGGGGAGTTCGTGTCGCTTTAAGTATTGATGGGAACAAGAAATCGGGGAATTATATTTGTGACCTTCCAATACCAAAAGGTCTTTTCGAGAGTGAATCATTTGTCAACTGTGGAAGGTCTATGTTAAGAAGATTTCAATTGGAAGGTCAAACTTTAGAAAATGAAGTTGTCTACGATCGTCTGCTGTTGACTTACTAACGTGTCGGTCTAAGCATTGGCACTAACTCTTTTATACCAGAACAAAATGTTCGGGTTACTTGTTTATTTTGCAAGATTGCCGAATATTTTGTTCGTTTATAAATGTAATCAAAATATCAAATCAAGCCCGCCTTCTCCCGTTTATGGTAATCAAGTACTAACAGGTAATACCAGAATACGCCTACAATATACATTCCTGCTGTGATCAGAAATATATTTACATACTCAACATCTAAATGCCGCAATATTCCGAACCCTATTGCGCTAAAATAGGCGGATCCCGACCAAATAGCAGAAGTTAATGCACTTACCATTTCACGGTTTCCTTCTCCTACATATTTCATGGTCATTTCTGATGTCATAGGAACTGCGGTGCTCATCAATGGCTGGCGTAATAAATAAAACAGTGCAGCCACATAGATAGCAATGTGCCAATGGCTGTAATATTGTGTGGTGGCCATTATAATTAAAGCAATGATGGCAAATGATTGCGTGACTGGTATTGCCTGATAACCATAACGGCCTTTTATTTTAGGAACATATACGGCAATAATTGTTACTAAAATGGCAGTCAGAGAATTAAGGAATGAAAATGTTGCTGTGCTCATATTGTGAACATTGGCAAAAAATAAACTCATAAACGGTATTGTAAATCCTGCACCTGTTGCAATGATAGCCGTTGGTATCAAAGCGCGGGTAATTATTTTCCAATCATAATTTTTAAATCTGCCTTTCTTTTCTTCCATCACAGGTACATGTTCATTTTTATTGATACGTAATATAAAATATACTCCTGAAAAGCTTAGTAGTACAATGGAAAATAATAAATTCCGTTCGCTGAATATAGTACTGTTAATACCATTTAACATTGCTATAACAAAGCTGCTGAAAATACTTGCTATGCTCCAGGTCGCAAAATTTAAAGTAATGGCAAGTGTATGTTGTTCTTTGGGCGCATTGCGTAAAATAAATGGTAAAATAGGTATTTGAATAAATGTATAAGCGGTACCCCAAAGTAAATGCGCTATTAATATTAAACCGGTGGAATGCAGGTGTACCCCAATTAATATTAATAATGCAAATAAGGGCACACCAAAAGAAGCGATGTATAAAAGAGGGATTATTTTCTTGTTTTTGATGTATAGGCCTAAAGATATAGCTAATGCAAGCATTCCAAAATAACGGTAGGAGGTAAAGTGGGCATATTCAGCATCACTAAAACTTTCTGCTTTCATATAAAGAGGAAGGATAGTAATGAACGATACATTGATCATCTGCACAAAAAATTCAACAGTGATCAAATTGAAAATCGATCGATCCAGTTTAGTATATTCTCTTAAGGTTCTAATCAATTTATTTTGAACGGTTAATGTGATCTATAATTTCATTTAATTTGTCGGGCTCAAACCATTTTATTTCATTATCCCTTCGAAACCAAGTAAGTTGCCGTTTTGCAAATTTTCGTGTGTTTTGTTTTATTAATTCCGTTGCAACAGCTAAATCAGTTCCGTTTTCTAAATATTCGAATAGCTCTTTGTAACCTACAGTTTGAAGTGCATTTTTATTTTTGAATGGATGCAATTTTTTCACTTCTTCTACTAACCCGTTTTTTATCATTTGATCCACCCGTTGATTAATTCTATCATACAGGATATCACGTGAAGTATTTATTCCGATTTTAATGAGATTAAAATTTCGTTTTTTGTTTTTTCCTTTCCGTAATGAAGAGTAGGGTTTGCCCGTTGTTAAACAAACTTCCAATGCTCTGCATAAACGTTGCGGGTTTTGTAAGTCAGTCTGCGTATAATAAACAGGATCCAACTTTTTTAGAAGATGCTGTAAGCCTTCGATTCCTTCTGTTTTAATTAAAACATTTATTTTATTCCGTACTTCTGTATTTGCTTCAGGCAATTCATCAAACCCTTTGCAAATGGCATCAATATATAATCCGGAGCCGCCGGCCAAAATTAACAGGTCATTGGTTTGGAATAATTTTTCTAATAAAGCAATGGCTTCCGTTTCATACTTACCAACATTATAATCATCTGCTATTGAATGTGAACTAATAAAATAATGGGGGATCTTTTGCATTTCTTCCGCACCGGGTTTTGCTGTTCCAATACTCATTTCCTTAAAAAACTGACGGGAGTCTGCTGAAAGTACAGAAGTGTTGAATTTTTTAGCCAGAGCAATACTCAATGCTGTTTTGCCTATGGCTGTTGGGCCAACAATTACAATAAGAGATTTGTCAGGCATGAATTAGTTTATCACCACAGGAATTATTTATTTTAAATGCTCCGGAGAAGTTCTTTGGATCTTATGAGTTAATCTTCGTCATTGCCTTCTTGTCCTTCGAATTCCGAAGGATCAAAATCATCTCCTTCAGCATCGGCTAATTCTTCTCCTTCCTCTTCTCCTTCTCCTTCTTCACCTTCCAAAAGGGCAGTTTCATCATCGCTGTGAGCGTTAGTATAGGCTTCATCATCGCTGTGTGGTTCATCATCAAAGTCTTCATCATCAACAACAGGAGGTAAACCATTTACTGTTTTATATTGTTTGGGTGAATCGCCAATGCTTTTTGCACATTTTGGATAGGATGCCTTGGCATCATCAGGAACAATTTTCATCAATTCGATTAAAAATGTCCAGGCTGTTTTTGGATCATATACATAAACAAATTTTTGGTGAGGATCGTCAATTAACGAAGCCATTTTGCATTTGTTCATGAGGCGTTTCAGCTCAGGAGCCTTTCGTTTATTATCGTTTTCTTCCTCATTACGAAGTGTTATTTCTTCTCCTTTACGCCAATAATCATCACTTATAAAAAAAGAAGCATTGTGCTGGTTATCAAAGCCAATAGATTGTACAATTGCATGATGAAAGTCTTCAAATGTTTGTGGGGATTTGATCTCAATCTCACGATAGACTTCTTCATTATCTTCAAACGTAATTTTAAAGCGGTAAACCATTCTATTGAAATTAAAAATTAATAATTAGAAATTATGAATTTCTTACGACAAAAATAATAAAATAAGATCGAAACGGATAACCATTAACAAATAACTATTAACTAATCTCCAACCCCAGCTTTTTACCCTCATTGATCATAAATTCATATGCTTCCTTTTGATTGTTTTTGATAATTCCATCCAAAATAGCCTCTCGTATGGCATTTTTAATGATACCCACTTCCCGCCCGGCTGAAATATTAAAAGCTTTCATAATGTCTTCACCACTAACAGGTGGTTGCCAGTTGCGTATCTTATCTTTCTCTTCAATTTCTTTTAATTTATGCCGGACCAATTCAAAATTTTTCAAATATTTCTGAACTTTGTATTCATTTTTTGAGGTAATATCCGCTTCGCATAATTTCATCAGGTCATCAATATCATTACCGGCTTCAAACAATAACCGCCGTACCGCACTGTCGGTAACTTCACTTTTTGCTAATACAATGGGGCGCAAATGAAGCAATACCAGCTTTTGAACATATTTCATCCGATCATTAAGTGGTAGTTTCAGATCAGCAAACATTTTTGGAACCATACGCGAACCTTTGTCTTCATGCCCGTGAAACGTCCAGCCATGGTTAGGTTCAAAGCGTTTGGTCGGTGGTTTTGCAATGTCATGTAAAATGGCTGCCCAGCGTAACCACAGATCATCTGTGGTTTTACATATATTATCAAGTACTTCCAAGGTATGATAAAAATTATCTTTGTGTGATTTCCCGTCCCTGGTTTCTATACCTTGCAGCAATACCATTTCCGGGAATATGTGATGCAATATCCCTGTATCGAATAATAGTTTAAATCCAACCGAAGGTTTTGTCGCAAGAATAATTTTATTTAATTCATCCGTAATTCGTTCTTTGGAAATAATTTTTATCCGATTATTGTTTTTTGATATACTTTCCAGTGATCGCGGTTCAATGGTGTAATTCAACTGAGTAGCAAATCGTATAGCGCGCATCATTCGCAATGGATCATCAGAATAAGTAATATCCGGATCAAGTGGAGTGCGTATTATTTTTGATTCCATGTCTATTAATCCCTGAAAAGGGTCCAGCAGCTCACCATAATTTTTTTTACTCAATGAAATGGCTAATGCATTAATGGTAAAGTCCCTGCGGTTTTGATCATCTTCCAATGTACCATTCTCTACAATGGGTTTACGGCTTTCAGATCTATACGATTCCTTGCGGGCTCCAACAAATTCAATATCATAATCTTCGTAAACAATTTGAGCAGTGCCAAAATTTTTGTACACGTTTACATGGTATTGATTCCCGAGTTTTTTAGCAACATTTTCTGCAAGTTCTATTCCACTGCCTATAGCAACAATATCAATATCTTTGGATGGCCTGTTCAATAAAAGGTCGCGCACCCAGCCGCCAATAACGTATGCAGGTATATTCATTTCATCAGCACATTCCGAAATGACGTTAAATATTGGATGAGTTAGTTTTGTTTTCAATCGGTTATCGGTTAATGGTTATCGGTTATCGGTTAATGGTTATTGGTTGTCAGGAATAATTGCTGTATTGTAATACAACTATTAACTGGTCACCATTAACTGATAACTATTTCCTGATGATCTTAATTTCCCCATTCATTGCTACTTTAATAATGGTAGAAGGTTTTGTGTTGTTAATTTCTTTCTGTCTGTAATTCACAATGTAATCTGCTTTATTTAAGATATCCAGTTTAATATCATTGAATGAACCGGGAGCAGTTTCACCACTTATGTTTGCTGATGTTGAAACGATCGGTTTACCGAATTTATGAATGAGGTTCCTGCAAAAATCATCTTTTACAATACGAATCCCCACACTTCCATCAGCTGCAATAATATTTTGTGCCAGCATTCGTGCGTCGGGATAAATAATGGTGATGGGTTCTTCCGCAGTTTCTATCAGGTCCCAGGCAATGGCAGGAACTTCTTTTACATAGCGGTTAACCATTTTTTCATCACATACCAACACCACCATGCTTTTATATTCAGCACGTTGTTTTATTTTAAATAATTTACTTACTGCATCCTTATTACGGGCATCGCATCCTAATCCCCAAACGGTATCTGTGGGATAAAGAATAGTTCCTCCTTTATGTAATACGGCTAATGCGTTTTTTATTTCTTCCTCCATCGATCTATTAATTACTAATCTATATGCTTACGCCGAAGCTTCAGCATAGGCGCTACGAATATACTAATCTGTGTGAAATTAAAATAAAAAGATTGTGTTAAATAACGTCTTTGATCTCAATAGAATGGGCACATCTATAATGCCCTAAAGGGCAGGATTGATGGCCATGTAGGCCGCAAGGACGACAGGCCAGGATTTCTTTGATTTCCACTATTTTAGAATTATCGGATAAAGGTCCGAAACCAAAAGCAGGAACAGTAGAACAAAATATTGCGGTAGTAGGTGCATTCATTGCTGATGCAATGTGCATTGGAGCAGAATCATTTACATAATTCATTTTTGCATCCTTCATCAATGCTGCTGATTCCAGGAAATTTAATTTGCCTGCAAGATTAATGATTTTTTTATTTGTGGAATTGCTTTTGATCCATTCGCATACTGAAAAATCATTTGGAGCACCAAGTAAATAAATAATTAAGTTTTCGGGTAATTGATCACACAACTCAACCCATTTTTCTTTTGGAAATTGTTTTGTGAACCATACTGAAGTAGGAGCAATGCACACGTATGGACCGTTTTTATATTGTTTTACAGATTCAAAATTGGATTGGGTAGGATATAATTTTGGTTTTGAGAACTGATGGTTTGTAAGGGTTTCGATCAATTGCTGATTGCGTTCTACTTCATGTTTCCCGCTTGTCTTTTGGTTAGAAATTTCATGCTTTATTTTTTTTGTAAATAAAAAAGAAAGTGGGTTCTTATCAAAACCAATTTTGCTTCTAGCTCCGGAGAAACCTGTAATAAAGCCGGAACTGGAAAAACGATGCAAGTTAATTACCTGATCATATTTATTAGAACGAATTTGCTTGAGAATAGCAAACAAGTTTCGGACCTTATTTTGCTTTTTATCCCAGGTGAAAATAGTTTTGATAAAAGGATGGTTAGCCAACAGCCCTTCATTCCCTTTACGTAATAAAAAATCGATTTGAGCGTCGGGATGATGTTGATGTAATTTTTCAGCAACTGCTGTTGCAAGAATTACATCACCGATGAAAGCAGTTTGAATAACTAAGAATTTCAAATTTCAGATTTCAAATTTTAGATTGGTTAAACTGCTACATCATACTCTCTCAAGGCATTATTCAAGGAAGTTTTCAGGTCGGTACTTTCTTTACGTTGCCCGATGATCAAGGCACAGGGCACTTGAAAATCACCCGCAGCAAATTTTTTGGTATAGGAACCCGGGATCACAACTGAACGAGCCGGAACCATTCCTTTGTATTCTTTACGTTGAGCGCCTGTTACATCAATAATTTTTGTGGATTTTGTAAGCACTACATTAGCGCCCAAAACAGCTTCTTTTTGAACATGAACCCCTTCCACAACAATACAACGCGAACCTATAAAACATCCATCTTCAATAATTACCGGGGCTGCCTGAACGGGTTCTAAAACTCCGCCAATTCCAACACCACCGCTTAAATGCACATCTTTTCCGATCTGTGCGCAGGAACCAACTGTTGCCCAGGTATCTACCATTGTGCCGCTATCCACATAAGCACCGATATTCACATAACTCGGCATCATGATCACACCTTTTGCCAGGTAAGCTCCGTAACGAGCAACTGCATTGGGAACTACACGCACACCCAGGTCCGCATAATTGGATTTTAACTTCATTTTATCATGGTATTCGAAAATGCCTACCTCAATGGTTTCCATTTTTTGTATCGGAAAATAGAGGATCACTGCCTTTTTTATCCACTCATTCACCTGCCAGCCGTTCCCTTTAGGCTCAGCTACACGCAATTTACCTTTGTCAAGGCTTTCTATCACTTCACGAATTGTAGTTAATGTTTTTTCGTCTTTTAATAATTCCCGGTTTTCCCAGGCAGCTTCAATTATTTTCTGCATAATTCAATTGGGTTATTTGGTTCATTAGTTAATGGTTAACTAGTTCAGGCTAAGCCTAAATTACAGTTAACTTATTTAACTTCGTTACTCCGACAAATATATTCTTTTTTAAGTTATGCCTCTCTCTTTTGGGGAGAGGATTAAGGAGAGAGGCTTTTGTTTTTTTGTTATTTTTGCAGCATGGCTCGGATAATGGCAATTGATTATGGAAGTAAACGTGTGGGTATTGCTGTTACGGATCCGTTACAAATGATCGCAACCGGATTAACAACCGTTCATTCAAAAGATCTGATAGAATTTTTAAAAACGTATATGAATAAAGAGGAAGTGGAGTGTATTGTTGTGGGTGAACCGAAGCGTATGAATAACGGGCCTTCCGATTCAGCGCGTTTTATTGAACCTTTTGTAATTCATTTAAAACGTACTTTCCCAAACATAAAAGTGGAAAGAATGGATGAGCGTTTTACATCAAAGATGGCTTTTCAAACGATGATCGATAGCGGGTTGAAAAAGAAGGCCAGGCAAAACAAAGAGCTGGTGGACGAAATAAGCGCTACGATTATTTTGCAGAGCTATATGAGTAAAATAAGTAATAAGTAATAAGTAATAAGAAGGGATAGGGCAACGTTAATTTTTAATTTGTAATCTTTAATTTTTAATTTCAAGATATGGTATTACCAATTGTAGCGTATGGAGATCCGGTGTTACGTAAAGTAGGTGTTGAGGTCACAAAAGATTATCCTGATCTGGAAAAAATCATTTCCGATATGTTTGATACTATGCATAATGCTTTAGGTGTTGGCTTAGCTGCCCCACAAGTAGGGAAGGCCATCCGCTTGTTCATTGTTGAAACCAAACCTTTTACAGAAACTGATGACGATGAAGAGGAAGAAGAGGAATTTACTCCAGAAGAACGTAAACAATTAGAGAGCTTTAAAAGAGTTTTTATCAATGCGAAGATCCTGAGTCAGGAAGGGGAAGAGTGGGTGTTTAATGAAGGGTGTTTAAGTATCCCGAAGATTCGCGAAGATGTGTTGCGTAAACCCAAAGTGCACATTCAATACTATGATGAACATTTTAAATTTCATGATGAGAAGTATGAAGGCCTGGTTGCCCGTGTTATTCAGCATGAGTTCGATCATATAGAAGGTAAATTATTTACTGACAGGATCAGTCCTTTGAGAAGAAGATTATTACAAAGGAAGCTGTCAGATATTTCAAAAGGGAAAATAAATATCGGGTATAAAATGCGGTTCCCTAATAAATAGTCACCTGCCTGCCGGTTGGGAAATTGGTTGTTGGTAATACATAGATTCGTAATTCGTAAAATTTGTAATTCGTAGAAAAATATGAAAAAGATTAAAATAGCTCTGATCATAAGTGTTACATTATGTATTGTATCTTGCAATAATAATGAACCATCTAAACAAACTGCAGAAGAATTTCAAAAAAATCTTCATGAACAATACCTTGCTGAAATCAAAAAATTAGAAAGCGAGATGCATAAATCCACCGAGATTAATAATGTGACTGCAGGATTAGCTATCAAAGCTTATTCCGATTATGCGGAATTTTTCCCGGACGATTCAGTAACACCCGGTTATTTATTTAAAGCCGCTGAAATTGCTACGGCAACAAAACAGTACCCTCAGGCATTGAATTATTATAAATGGATCACAGATAAATATCCGGATTATACATACAAAAAAGAGAGTCTTTATTTGCAGGGATTTTTACTAGATAATTATTTGAATGATGATGCGAAAGCAAAAACAATTTACGAAGAAGTAATTGCTAAATATCCTGAAAGTAATTATGCGAATGATGCGAAAGCAGCTATTAGTAACCTTGGTAAAACAGATGAAGAATTAATTAAGGAGTTCAGGAAAAAAAATAGTTAAAGGGTATCAGTTGACGGTAAATAGGGTAGCGTAATAATAATTAATAGGTCTGATAACTATTAACCAATAACAGATAACTATTTCCTAATTAAATTCTTTCTCCAGTAATTCCCTCAACCGTTCAGGTGTTAATGCATGTTTTAAATTTCCTTCTTTTGAAAAGGAAATCTCTCCCGTTTGTTCAGATACAACAATTGCTATTGAATCTGTATTTTCTGTAATTCCAACCGCAGCCCTGTGACGCATCCCTAAATGTGCAGGAAAATCAGCATGCTCGGTAACAGGTAATACACAGCGGGCAGCCATAATTATATTGTTGGATATGATGATAGCGCCATCATGCAAGGGTGAATTTTTATAAAAAATACTCTCTATCATACGTACAGAAACTTTCGCGTCAATGGCATCTCCTGTATTGACATAAAATTTCAGGTCATTGTTTTTGGTAAGTATGATAAGAGCGCCTGTTTTGTTTTCGCCCATGTTTTTACAGGCTTTCACAATTGCATTGATATCAAGTTCCGTTTTAGTCACCTGCCATTTAAAGTCAAACAAACCTTTCCCCAGCTTACCTTTTGTAAACAGATCGGAAGTTCCTATAAATAGCAGAAAACGCCTTAGTTCCTGTTGGAATACAATCAGCAAAGCAATAAACCCTACATCAATGAATTTCCCTAAAATGCTTCCAAACAGCTGCATATTCAGCACTTTAACTATCTGCCATAACAAATAGAATAAGATAATGCCGATAAATATATTAATGGCTACTGTTCCCTTTACCATGTAGTACAATTGGTAAATAAGAATTGCAACCAGTAGTATATCTACAATATCAATCCAGCGGACATCGATAAAAGCTTGTATAAATAGGTTAAGCATATTACAAGTATAAGAATTTTACCCCAAATGGAGGAAGCACGATAAAAGGTAGCAATGATGTTTAAAATTTTTACAAAAATAAATTTGGCAGATATAAAAAAAAATTATAACTTTGCATTACAAAGTACTTTTAAAATATGACCCAATGACAGAAGAGAAAGAACATTTGCAAGCCATTTCAGATATACGTTCCATGATGGAACGTTCATCACGTTTTATTTCCTTAAGCGGATTGTCAGGAGTTTTTGCAGGCCTGTTTGCCTTGTGTGGCGCTTATGCTGCACATAAACTAATTTCGAATGCGCAAATTATTGCAGCATTTGATGATGATTTTGATTGGGGGCCTGTTTGTGAGTATTTATTACTGGATGCGGCACTTGTGCTTTTTTTGTCGATAACTGTTGGCGTATTGTTCACCATCAGAGCTTCTAAAAGAAAAGGTATTAAAATATGGGATGCTACATCTAAAAGATTGCTTATTAATTTAATGATCCCTTTAGTAACGGGCGGCATATTCAGTTTAATATTATTAAGTCATAAGAATGTTGGTTTGATTGCTCCTGTAATGCTCATTTTTTATGGCCTGGCTTTGATCAATGCGAGTAAATATACCTTGAACGATATACGTTATTTAGGCTTTTGTGAAATACTGCTGGGATTAACGGCAGCTGCGAATGTTAAATATGGATTGCTCATTTGGGCAATAGGGTTCGGGCTTCTGCATATTATATATGGCACTGTAATGTATTTTAAATATGAAAGAAATTAGTCATTGGTGATTAGCAAGGCAGATTCGTAATTCGTTATAATTCGTAATTCGTAGTGAAAAATTACATACAACATTTAAATAAGGCTTTTGAAAATCGTATACGCCTGGGTATTATGTCAATACTCATGGTGAACGACTGGGTGGAGTTCAGTGAGCTGAAAGAAATGCTTGACATTACCGATGGTAATCTGGCTTCACACATATCAGCATTGGAAAAGATTGAATATGTTACGGTTAAAAAGCAATTTATAGGAAAGAAACCCAATACCACCTATGCAGTTACTAAAACAGGAAAAAAAGCTTTTAATGAACACCTGGATGCATTAGAAAAATTATTAAAAAACAGGGACTAATATTTTTTTATCATTTAACTTTGAAATACAAAGTACTTTTAATAAAATATAAAATGAAGACAATAAGGTTGCTTCGCTCAAAACTACTGGAGCTATTAACACACAGGATCGCATTGCCAATTATTTCTAAATACAGAAATAACCCGCCATTTCCTTATACAATGGATCAGTTGCTCCAATTCCCTGATAATACATTGGGAAAAGACCTTGCGCTATACCTGCAAAAAAAGAATTTCAAGTTGTTGCGGAACTATGAACGGCATGATTGTAAACACATCATTCTGCAATATGAAATGGATGAAGTGGGAGAGGCGCGAATGCAGTTTTATTTTTTTGGGAACAGGCATTATTCCGTTCCCGTAATAAGTACTGTGATCATGTGTTTTATTTTGATGCCCGAACATTGGAGAACATTTAGTTATGAATTTAGTAAAGGAAGGAATGCCAGACAATTTGATGATGTTGATTTTTCAAAAATTGTATCAATGAATACAGCTGAGTTAAGAAAACAATTTAAAAACTAATTTAATATCTAATGTGATGACAAAGTAACAATTGGAAGCACAAAATAAATGGACATAATAAACGTTTGTGATCTGAAAAATATAACTAAAACAAAAAAACATGAAAAAAAACGACTGGGCTATTATCATCTCCGTATTGCTCTACAGTTTACTGTTCTATAAGCAATCAGCAGGAATTAATTTTCTCCTTTTTAATATGGCAATAGTGGGTATTCTACTTTACCGTGATGTAAGCCTGTTAAAAAGTAAAGTTTGGCTTGCGGTTGCCTTAGGTGCCTTAGTATCTTCATTTTTTATTTTTATGTATGGCAGTGCTTTAGCGATCGTTGCAAATTTATTTTCCTTGTTCATTCTTTCCGCAATTAGTATCAATACCAAAACATCATTTATTACCGGAATTTTTCTAACGATTTGTTCTGTCGGTTTGTCTTTTATGCATATTTTTTTAGACTGGATCAAACGAAAAAGCTCGATAATAACAGAAACCAGTCATCGCCCGCTTTATGTTAAGCTATTTTTAATAATAATTCCATTTTTAATTACCATTCTGTTTTTCATCTTTTACCAATCAGCAAATCCGCTTTTTTATGAATTTACCAAAGACATCAACTTTGATTTTATCTCAATAGGTTGGATATTTTTTACTCTTAGTGGGTTATTGCTGATGTATGGTTTTTTTCATAACAGGAGGATCCACAAAATAGTTGAGTTGGACTCATCTGCCTCACTGAATCTTACTCCCGAACTGGCATCAAGAAATAATTTTTTTAATAATTTAATGAGGATTGATACGGAGTATATTTCTGGTATTGTATTATTCTCTATGTTGAATGTGCTTCTTCTGATGGTGAATGTTCTCGATCTAAATTATTTATGGCTGGATGGAACTTTACCAAAAGGAATTAAACACAAAGAATTTGTACACGATGGAATCGGGACGCTAATCACATCTATAGTAGTGGCCATTTTTATTATACTTTTTTATTTCAGAGGCGAATTGAATTATTACAAGGATAACAAATGGATCAGGATAATGGCCTATATCTGGATAATTCAAAATGCCTTTATGATCTTTTCAACTGCTTATCGTAATGATATGTATATAGAAGAATCCGGTTTGTCATATAAGAAAATTGGAGTGTATGTTTATTTGCTTTTAACGTTGATAGGTTTAACAACCACTTTTATTAAAGTGTGGAAATTAAAAACAAATTGGTATCTGTTTAGGGTAAATGCTGTTGTTTGTTATTTTTTTCTGGTACTGAGTTGTGTATTTAACTGGGATGTAATCATTACAAATTTTAACATCAAAAAATATACTGAAGAAAACAAAGAGTTGGAAAAATACCTGTTACTTGACCTCAGTTTTAAAAACCTCCCTCAGCTTTTATCTTTATCTGATTCCGTTGCATCTAAAGACGATTATAAAGCACGAGACTATTACTATCACCTGAGAGGCGTATATTTTAAAAATTTTAAATCAGGGTTACATATTAAGTTATATAAGTTTTTAGAAGAATATCAGGAACTGGAATGGCAATCGCTTTGTTTTGAAAAAAAACGAGTATATCGTGAGTTGTTTGTAAAAAAGGATCAGATTCAATACTTGAATTTAAATGGCACATACCTTCAATCATTAAAACCATTAGGTATTTATAATAATTTACATGTTCTTAAGTTCAATGGCAATTATCTGAAGGAGCTGAATGAATTAAAATTATTTCCTGTTCTGGAGAGGCTTGATCTTAGTTCCAATAGAATAGATACTTTAACGAAGTTTCCGTCTTTAAAAAAATTACGGGAATTAAATTTAGCTGAAAATAAAATAAAAGATATAACACCCTTAAGTAATCTTGCCAATCTGGAGGTATTGAACCTTTCAGGCAATAATCACATTGTTAGTTATGCTCCATTGCTGGCATTGAATAACTTAAAACATTTAACTATAGGAAGAATAACTCCGGATGGTTTAAATACTTTAAAACGTACATTTCCGAATGTTAAAATTGATGCTAATGTTGATAAGGAAGATTATTAATATAAAATGAGAATGAAATCAATTACCAAAACAATTATTTGGCTCAGTATTTTCAGTATTGCCATGGGATATATGGAGAGTGCTGTAGTAGTTTATTTGCGTGAAATTTATTATCCGACGGGATTTACATTTCCACTTATACCGATATCACCGGATATAGCTATAACTGAGTTCTGGAGAGAAGCTGCAACTATTATTATGTTAATAGGAGCAGGAGTGATGGCGGGGAAAAATCCCGTACAACGTTTTGCTTTTTTTATTTACAGTTTTGCTATTTGGGATATATTCTATTATATATTTTTAAAAGTGTTGCTCAACTGGCCTGAATCATTATTTACCTGGGATATTTTATTCCTGATCCCGGCTCCCTGGGTAGGCCCGGTAATCGCACCTTGTATTGTTTCATTAACGATGATCGTTCTAACTATGCTTATTGTTTATTTTGAGGAAAAATATACGGTCTTGAAAATTACATTCATAGAATGGATGTTATTGATCTTTGGGAGTATTATATGCATCCTTTCTTTCATGTGGGATTATATTATGTACTTATCACTTAATGGAACAGACAAAGCAGTTTGGACGCTTTCAAGCAATAATAATATGTTTGAAGAAGTAAGTAATTATATTCCCCGGCATTTTAACTGGTGGTTGTTTGGAATGGGAGAAGGAATGATCTTGATTGCGATATGGTTATTGATAAAAAGACCCAAATAATTTATTTCATATTT
Source organism: Bacteroidota bacterium (assembly GCA_052389695.1). Classification (GTDB taxonomy): domain Bacteria; phylum Bacteroidota; class Bacteroidia; order 2-12-FULL-35-15; family 2-12-FULL-35-15; genus 2-12-FULL-35-15. The sequence goes on from JBQTHQ010000038.1 coordinate 48,626, forward strand.
ACAAACTGCAACGGTAATTCATAACTACTGCTTCGCATCAATGCGATTACAGTTTGCAGGTCATCGATCTTTTTACCTGTTACACGTACCTGGTCATCCATCATCTGCGCTTGCACTTTTAATTTGGAATCTTTTATATTCTTAATAATTTTTCTCGCCACATCCTTATCAATCCCTTCCTTTACTTTGATATCTTTCTTTACCATAAAACCAGAAGCATATTGTTCCTTACCCACATCCAGGCACAATGGATTTAAATGTTGTTTGATCATTCGGTTACGGATGATATCAATGATCGAGTTCATTCGCATATCATCTTCCGTTAAAATATGAATAAGCATTGCTTTTTTATCCAATGTGATCTCACTTTTAGAGCCATGAAAATCAAATCGGTTAACGATTTCTTTACGTGCTACATTGATCGCATTGTCAAGCAATTGAACATCTACTTTGTTTACAATATCAAATGAAGGCATGATTCAGGAAATTAAAGATTATAAATTTAAAATTAAGAATTATAAATTATAAATTATAAATTACCTGTTGTACTTTTATAGGATGAAAAGAGTATTCTTCTTCTTTTTTATTGGCTTTACAGCCTGCAATTTTGACCAAGACCAGCAGAAAACAACTTCTCCTGTTGAAATATCAATTGATTTAATTCCTGTGTATAATGATTCTACAAAATATTCTTTTCCAAAGGAAATCTCAGTTGCGTATTCAAGTACAGAGCAAAGTATTATTGATGCCGGATTGATCGATATAAAATCCATAGACAGTACGATTATAGTTGACCTGAAATATTCCACTACCGATAATTTTTTGGGCTTGGATGTATATGGTACTTTCAATACATGTTATTTGCAGCCCGGTGTGGCAGAAAAATTAAAAACAGCCCAGCAACTTCTAAGATCTAAATTTCCTTATTATAGTCTGGTTGTGTATGATGCCGCCCGCCCACGGAGTATTCAATACAAAATGTGGGATACTATTAACGTTCCACTCCTTGAACGCTCTAAATATTTATCCAATCCAAAAAATGGTTCCCTGCATAATTTTGGCGCTGCAGTAGATGTTAGCATTATGGATGAAAATGGATACGCATTGGATATGGGGACTCCCTATGATTATTTTGGTGAATTGGCCTATCCAAGGGAAGAAGAGCGGCTGAACAAAGAAGGAAAGTTGACCCGAATCCAATTGCTCAACCGGGAATTACTGCGTACAATAATGACACAAGCAGGATTTAAAGGTATTACCACTGAATGGTGGCATTTTAACTCCTGCGACAGGCCGGAAGCCTTTTCCAGGTATAATTTGATAGAATAAAGAGCCATTTCCTTTCAAATAGCTTTTAGCCCCCTTTAAGCCATACAAAATACCTTTCCAACGAATATTTTCCTGATCAGTTTAGCGGCCGGATACTTTTGGTTGAAATAATATTAACTAAATACTTAAAACTAAGAAAATGAAAAAGATCACATTATTATTTGCAGGAGCACTAGTATTAGCGGCTGTAGCAGTAAGTTGCAATGACAGGGGAACAGATGATACAAACAATCAAAACTCAGCACCCACTAATGAAAATGATTACAATAATAACCGAAATGAGGGCACTGAAGATAATAACAGGGGCACTCAGGATAATATGAACGATGGCACTGAAGGTGGGGACGATCAAACACCTAACAACAACAGGACAGATTCAACTGGTACATCAGGCAAATCTTCTGCAAAGAAATAATAATAGACTAAAAATGAAAACGAAGGAAAAAATAAATCGGACTGATAGTACTAAAAAAATAAAGGTACAACTGGATCATTGTACATACGTGACGCTTTCACGTATGTCATCATTAAATGCCTGGCGTAAAAAGTTTCCGGATGCAAAAATAATGGCTTAATGCTGTTTTTTAGTCTGTATTAAACTACTTAAAAACCTGACTATGAAGACAATAAACAACACTTCCGAAGATGGAAGACTTACGGCCGGTCACAATACCAGTGTTTGGACAGAAACTGTTGATCAATCTTTAGTTTATGAACCACTGAATGAAAATTTAGAAACCGATGTAGTGATCGTAGGTGGAGGTTTAGCCGGGCTTAGTGTTGCTTATTGTCTTTCTCAGGCAGGAAAAAAAGTGGTTGTTGTGGAAGATGGTTATATAGGAAGCGGTGAAACTGGTCGCACTACAGCTCAATTAGTTACTGCACTGGATGACAGATATTATGACTTGGAAAGTATTTATAGTGAAGAAACGGTAAAATTAATTGCTGAAAGTCATAAAAAAGCAATTGATTTTGTAGAGAGAACAGTTGAAAAGGAAAATATTGATTGTGAATTTCAACGTGTAAACGGGTACCTTTTTTTGCATCCTTCTGATGAACCGGAGTCAATTAGAAAAGAATTGAAAGCTACTTTACGGGCAGGTCTGGATACTATCGAATTAGAAAGCACTCCGGGTATTCTTATTGATAAAATTAAATGTCTTCGGTTTGCCGGTCAGGCTCAACTGCACCCTTTGAAATACCTGGGAGGATTATGCAAGGCAATTGAAAGAAAAGGTGGCCGAATTTTCACAGATACACATGCAGCAATAATTGACCATACAGGTATTACAACAGATATTAATTTTTTCATAAAAGCAAATCATGTTGTTGTAGCTACCAATACTCCTGTTAATGATAAATATGCGGTCATGCTGAAACAACATGCATATCGAACGTATGTGATAGGAATATTAGTTAAAAAGAATAGTGTACCATATGCATTCTGGTGGGATACCGGTGATCAGGATGTAAATCCGGGAGTTCCGCCATATCATTACGTACGTATAGAACAATACAATGAAACGCATGATTTGCTGCTGGTAGGCGGACAGGATCATATTGTAGGCGTACCTGATCTGAATATATCTGAAAAGGACCGGTATCTTTTATTGGAAAATTGGGCAAGTAAATATTTTCCGATTGAAAATGTAATCTATCAATGGTCAGGAGAAGTAATGGAACCAATGGATAGCCTTGCATACATCGGCCGTAATCCGTTCGATAAAGATAATGTATATATAGCAACAGGTGATTCGGGTAATGGAATGACACACTGTACAATAGCCGGATTATTAATTACTGATCTTATTAGGGGAAAAGAAAATAAATGGGAAAAGATCTATAAGCCATCCAGATTCACATTTAAAGCAAGCGGGCCCTTTTTTGATATGCTCAAATCTGATCTGGTGAATGTACTTAATAAATGGTTTTATAATGCCGAAGCGCTGGAACTTTCTGACATAAAAAAGAATGAAGCTAAAATAGTACAAGTGTTTGGTGAGAAATGTGGTGCTTTTCGTGATGAAAATAATCGTTTGCATATTGTGTCTGTTGAATGTACTCATTTGAAGTGCATGGTGGCCTGGAACAATGATGAACAAAGCTGGGATTGCCCTTGTCATGGAAGCCGGTTT
>JBQTHQ010000039.1:0-21709 GCA_052389695.1 Bacteroidota bacterium
TTCATCAGTCACTAATGAATCATATACAGCCCTTTGGTATACAATCGTATCAGGAGTATAGCCTATTTTCGAAAAACCTTGTGAAAAAGAAGGCTTCCATAGAAGTGATAAAATCAATATTATAAATAAAGGTTTCATGTATGCCGGTAAGACTTATACTCTTTAAACAACAAATAGTTATATAAGATCGAATAAATTAGATTATCCCAAAGAATCCAAAAGCCCTTTTAATTCTTCGCTTTTATCGGGATAACCAAGCTTTTCATAGGAGGAGATAAGATTGCGCAGCAAACGCTTGATAATTTCAAGATTAGAGCATGGTTCATAGAAAATAGGCAATTGTTCCAATTTCAGTTGTTTTAAAAATGCGTCAATTTCTTTTTGTCCGAACACTGCACCTTTACTGAATGGATTAATATAAAATAAAACATTGCTTCCCTCATTGCCTTCCGAAGAAGGTACACCCATGTGTTCAACATCGATGTAACATAAAATAAAATGTTCGGGGAGATTTACGCCATAGATTGGAATATCCAGGTTTTGTGCGACAATAGTGTAAATGATCGAAAGTAATAAAGGATTACCTTTTTTACTTTCCAAAACATTATTGATATATGAATTTTGTGGAGCATGGTAATTGGTAGTATTCCCACTATAGTTGTGTACATCGAATAAAATATGGTTAATGATCTTTACTTTTTCAAGCGCTGTTAAATTATCATTCAGCTCCAGCCATACATCTTGTTTTATCTGTTCTATTTGCTTTTTGATCTTTGTTATATCAATATCGGGGTATTGATATTTTGCAATAAGCAGGGCGCCTTCCAGCAGGTTTTGTTCTTCCGGATGCGACCATTCTTTCAAAGCTTCTTTAATTAGATCAAATTGGATTTGATGAATGATATTTTCAATACGATTTTGAATAAGGGTATCGAAGGAGTGCTCCCAGGCATCTTCCAATAGAGGGATCACTTCTTGTCCGAGCGACAAAAACTTCATGCTTACCTGTTTAAATACCGCTTCATCAGGGTCATCAAGCAAACTGATCAATGCATTTAATTCCTTCTTATTCATAGTTATTATAAAATGACTATTTTCCAAAAACAAAAGTAGATTCGGGATTCCAGCAATTTACTAGTGCTTGTAAGAAGATTTCAACCTTACTTTGTTAATCTCTCTATTTACACTGTACTTAAATTGCTTTCTATATACGAGGATAATTTGAATTAAAATATTCTTTACAAACCTGCCTGTACTTCTCCAATGGTGCAAGTTTCATGCCTAGAAGACAAATGATTATTTATCTGTATTATTAAGACAATTTATGCGAGGATGGATTCAATATTTCCTTTACGTTTTAAGCACCGGTTTGTTGATTAAATTCTTTTATTCAAATGATATTGTACTGAATCTAATAAAATAAATTATATATAACTGCAAATCAAGTAATTATAAAATTTAATTAAACTTAATTATCTTTATAAGAGATGGCATTTTAAAAATTATCAGAATAAAATGATTCATTTTAATGATTTGTCAAAAGATATGTAAATTTGCTGCTCACCAAAGATTTTATTATGATCCAATCCTCCAATAAAATATTAGTCCCTATTGATTTTTCGGAACAATCGCTTATTGCACTGGAACAATCGTACAATATAGCAAGGGAATATCATGCAGAGATCACATTACTTCACGTAATTGAGGATGCAGGAATGCTTTCGAAGTTATTTTCAAAACAACAACACGATGATTTGAAAAAAAACGTGCAAAAGCAGCTTGATAAATTAGCCTCTGAAGTTGAAAAAAAGAGCAAAATAACAGTAAATACACTCCTAGCAAAAGGACCGGTGTATGAAAAAATAAATGAAGTTTCAGAGTTGATCAATGCTACCATGATCATTATGGGAACCAACGGGGATCAAGGTCTTAAGAAACGATTCATTGGTTCAAATGCCTTGCGTGTAGTGAGAGAATCAAGTATTCCGGTTATAACCATTAAAGGAAAACACCATCGCAATGGTTGTAAGAACATTGTCCTACCGCTCGATCTTACCAAAGAAACACGCGAAAAAGTAAGTAAAGCCATTGAACTGTCAAAACTATTTCATGGAGCCACCATCCGCGTGGTTTCTGTTTTATTTACTACAGATGAGTTTGTCGTGAATAAGCTTACACGTCAGCTGGGGCAAGTTAAAACGTTTTTGGAGAAGGAGGGTGTTGAATGTACTGCCGAAATAATAAAAGGTATAAAAGGTGAAGAAACTTTGGCTGAAAACATTTTGGAATATGCAGCTAAAGTTGAAGGCGACCTTATAATGATCATGACCCAGCAGGAAGTGAATTTTACGAAATATTTCATTGGTTCCTCCGCCCAGGAAATGATCAACCATTCTAAAATGCCCGTATTGAGCATTCGCCCTCTTCCTAAGAAAGATACAACGGTTTTTCCGAACCCTTATTAAAAATATTACGTAGTATTAAGTAGTATTAAATAGATAACTCTTAAAACGGACTATCATGAAAACATTCAAAATCGAAAAAATCCTGATCCCGATTGACTTTTCGGAAACTTCGCTTCTTGCAATAGAGCATGCAGGATTTATAGCTCAGCTATTTAAAGCGGAATTGGTGTTACTACATGTGGTTGAAAAATATTGGGAACAATTCAGTGTTATACAACCCGAACTGATGGTGCCCCTGCCTAGTGATTTTACAGCCGCTATAGAAAAAAAGCTGGAAGAAACGGCCGAAATTATCCGTTCAAAATATGGTGTTAGATCTACCTGTATCACTTCTGAAGGAAACGTTTTTTCAGAGATCCTTTCTGTATCGAAAGAAGAGGATATAGACCTGCTGGTAATGGGAACACATGGCACTTCCGGTATTATTGAGTTCTTTGTTGGAAGTAATACCTATAAAGTTGTCACACAATCGGAGTGTCCGATATTATCCGTACAAGGCCATTCAACAAAACTGGGATTTCAGAACATTCTTTTACCGGTTGATGATTCTATTCATTCACGTCAAAAAGTAAATCATGCAATCGTGTTGGCACAACACTTTGCCTCTAAAATACATATTGCCGGTTTGCCTGATTCTGACGACTCTTCCGATCTAAAAAAATTTGAAATAAAGTTAGATCAGATAGAAGAAATCGTAAAAAAAGCCGGTTTATCTTATTCCCGCAAAACGTTAAGCGGTTCTAACCAGGCCCGCATGACAGAAGATTATGCAAAAAACATAAATGCAGACCTTATTATAATCATGACTGACCAGGATGAGGATATTACAGGACGTTTGATGGGTACATTCGCACAACAGATCATCAATCACTCAAAAATACCCGTATTGAGCATCCAGCCGGTAGTAGGTTATGTTGAGTATCCAAGCTTGAGTGGCGGATACCATGCAGGACAGTAACTGATATTATGACCAATAAAAATGGCCCTGCTTATAGAAGGGCCATTTTTAATTTAAATGATGGACAATTACCTTGTTACGCTTCCAAATACTTTTTTTAAGATATCTGTTACACGTGCAACAGGGTCTTTACGGATCTTTAATTCCTCATCTGCAATCAGTTTAAACAAACCTTCCATTGCTTTTCCTGTTACATAAGCTGTAAGGTCGGGATTTTGTTTTTGCACCAATGGAATTTTGTTATAATTAGTAACAAGCGGGTTCCAGTATTTGGTAAGCTGCACCTTATCAATGGCTGCTTGTACTATAGGAGTAAATTTTTGAGTTAGTTCGGCTGTGGTTTTATCTTTCAAATAAGAAGTGGCTGCATTATCAGCGCCTTTTAATATTGCAAAACCATCACCAATGCTCATTCCCTTCACTGCAGTTACAAATACAGGCGCTGCATCTTTAGCCGCTTCTTCCGCCGCACGGTTGAGTGTTTCTTCGAACTTATCAACCTGTGAGTTCATACCTGCTTTAGCGGCATAATCTTTTACCTTTTGGGCTTCGGGTGGAAACGGGATGAATAAAGCAGGATTTTTATAATACCCATCTACTTTCGATGCCAATGCAGTAGAATTATTTGTTCCTACTGTTAAAGCATCTTTTAATCCACTGATGACTTCTTCATTACTTAAAGGTTTATCTCCACCGGTATTGGTTTTAGCAACCTTATTAGCAGTAGTTTTAGTCGTATTAATAGCCTTTTGTAAATTTTGGCTGGTACATGCGCTACTGGTAAATACAATTAACGCAATGGCTGAAATGATACTTTTCTTCATGGTTGCTATTTTATTTCAAAGTTTAATAATTTTTGATTTTCAATGAATGCTTCTAATCTATCTCCCACTTTAACGTTTCCAACCCCTTCAGGAGTTCCCGTATAAATAAGATCCCCTGTTTTTAGTGTAATAAATTTTGACACGTATGCAATGACTGTATCAAATGAAAATAACAGGTCTTTTGTATTCCCTTTCTGAACCGTATCTCCGTTTATTGTTAAATGAAAATTGATATTATTCATCTGGGTGAATTGCTTTTTATCTACAAACTTACCCAATGCCGCTGATCCATCAAATGCTTTTGCTTTTTCCCATGGTAATCCTTTTTCCTTGCATTTCATTTGAAGATCACGTGCTGTAAAATCAATTCCTATGCCAATTTCATCATAATATTTATTTGCGAATGCTGTTTCGATGTTTTTTCCCGGTTTATTGATCTTTAATATCAATTCCACCTCATGATGGATTTCTTTAGAAAAATCCGGGTAATAAAATGGTTGTCCATCTTTGATAACTGCTGTATCCGGTTTCATAAAAAATACAGGTTCAGTGGGCACTGCGGAATTCATTTCTTTAATGTGCTCAGCATAATTTTTACCAATGCAAATTATCTTCATACATCTACTAATTACCCCGAAGGGGGTCCCTATGGGACTAATTTATACCGGTATGCTAATCTGTGTGTTCTACTAAACACCAATCTATACTAATGTGCGAAGCTGTGTGTTAATATATCCAATAAATCAATGACTCAATTAACGGTTAAACGCCATACGTAATTTAATTTCAGTTAACACTTTTTTTGTGTACAAAGGAAAATCACCATTTTGCATCCAGGCATAATATGATGGTTCATCACGTAATACCTGCTCCACAGATTTACCGGTATGTTTCCCAAAGTTAAACACTTCTACCCCCTGCTCATTAAAAATAATCCGGCCGGCAAGATCAGCATTTTTATGAATATTGGTAAAGTCATGTAGAGCTTTGATATCATTTATCACGGGTATGGATTTGTTTCCCTTTCTATCCTCAAATTCAACACCCTGGTAGCGTTCCAACTGGGATAAAAAAACTTCATACGTAGCCTCAATATCAGCCTGAGCGCTATGTGCATTTTCTATATCTTTTCCACAATAGAATTTATAAGCTGCTTTAAGCGTACGTTGTTCCATCTGATGAAAAATATTCTGAACATCCACAAAACGTCTTCCTTTCAGGTCAAAGTCAATTTCCGCGCGTAAAAATTCTTCCACTAAAATAGGAATATCAAATTTATTTGAATTGTACCCTGCAAGGTCACAGTTTTTCAAAAATTCGGAGAGGCTTTTTGCAATTCCTTTAAATGTAGGCTCATCAACAACATCCTTATCATAAATGCCATGAATCTCGGATGATTGTTTGGGAATAGGAATGGTTGGATTGATCCGTTTTGTTTTTATTTCCTTGGTTCCATCAGGCAACACCTTCAAAATAGAAATTTCAACGATCCTGTCAGAAGCAACATTTATACCGGTTGTTTCTAAGTCGAAAAAAGCAATAGGTCGTGTTAAATTGGGCTGGATCATAAAACAAGATTAGAATTAAATTTATTGAGCCTGCCTGTTCAGATTCATTTTTGGAGAATAAATATTTTTTTACTTTCATTCTGCCCAATTCCTATATCAAAAATAAAAAACATTTCAGTTAATTTTTTGTATCCCTTTGCTTCAACGGTTATCTGGTATTTACTGGGTGATAATGCCATTAAAAATTTTCCTGTTTTTAAATTCGGAACATATATGTACGGATCAATGCTTGTATTTTTCATATCCTCTACTGTTACAATGGCATCCTCAAATTTTAAACTATCACTTGTATTTACAAGCCCTTGAATAACCGTGTATTTATCTTCAGCATCATTGAACTTTATACGGTATATATCTAAATCCCCAAAACCTCCATCGCGAACCGCGGAAATATAGGCTATGCGATTATCCTTTGTAAATGAAATACTGCGATCGTCGCCTGCAGAATTGATCGGATATCCAAGATTTTTAGGTGTGGTCCAGGTATTCTCTTCTTCATTCCAGGTTGATTGAAAGAGATCAAAATCCCCCATTCCATTATGGCCCTGAGATGAAAAATAAAGAGTTTTGCCATCAGGGGCAATTTGTGGAAAATCTTCCTTGTAACTGGTATTAATTGTTTTACCCAGGTTTTGCGGTAAAGCCCATTGTCCGTTCGGTAATTTCCGTGCCATATAAAGATCGGTTTCACCAAATCCACCATCACGTTTACTGGCAAAAAATATAATATTCCCATCAGGAATAATGGAACCTGCAGTTTCAAAATCGGAATTCACATTGCTGTTTAGTTTCCGCATTCGCTGAAAAGTTCCTGCTTTATTTATAGAGGAATAAATATTTCCTAAGCTGTCAATATGGTCAATGTACATTAACATCATTTGTCCGTCAGGTGTAAGCCCTACCGCTTGTTCATCATAGCGGGTATTAACTGTTCCGCCCATATTTTTGGGTTTGGTCCAGATATCATCTTTGGGGATAGAAATATATATGTCAGAGGAATAGTAACCATCTACCTCAACCTGTCCGCCAATATTATCCTTTCTGCGGGATGTAAAAACAATAAAAGACTCATCTGCCGGAACAAAAGGATAATAATCAGGATATTCCGAATTGATCTCTTTGCCTAAATTTTGAAAGGTAACATTTACCGGATGTTTTACATATTCCTTACCATTTTCACAAGTTTCGATCTGGTGTTCTATTTTTTCCAGTTCTTTAACAGGAAGGCCCACCTTGAATTTATTGAAAGCTTTGATTGCATCATCAAAACGACTGGCATATTGGTATGCAAGGCCCAGGTCATAAAATATTTGTTTCTCAATTTTATCCTGTTTACTGGCTGTTTCCAGATATGGGATAGCCAGTGATTTATTAATATTGGTATACAGATAGCATAAACCTATTTTATGGTTATACTCTAAATGATCCGGTTCAGCTTTTAATAGTTGTTTGTAAACAGGTATGGCAGCTAAAAAGTTGTGATGGGCAAAATGTTCTTTAGCTTCACGGGGATCAATAAATTTTGCGGTTTTAGGCTGAGCATAAATTGCGTTGGTAAGCAAAATTATAACTGAAACAAATGATGTTCTTATGAACGGACTGACAGTAGAATTTTTCACGCGCTCTGTTTAATTATCGGGTCAAATCAAGTTTGGTACCAAAATACAAAAAAAAGGTTTCCTTTCATTAAATCTGCCTGTTTTAGTGAAAAAAAAATCCCCGATTTATTGAAAATCAGGGATTTTTTTAAACATTTACAGGTTTTAGTAGGCATTGATTTTTACAAATTGATGCTTTTCATATGCAGCTTTACTAATAAGGTAATCCGTGTTATATTGAGGACCGGCTACAATTGATTTTGTTTTCACAAAATTTATTTTACCCGCTTCAATACCTTTATCCTTTAAGGCGGATAACAATTGTTCTTTTGTTTTTTCAGCACGCACAACGGCTAATTCCTTATTAGATTTAAAGGCTCGTGTTGGCACTTGTGATGCGCATGAAGTCATACTTATATTAATAGCTCCATTTTTGTTATACAACCCCATTAAATTATCGATAAACTGTGTGAAAGGTGCATCATTCACATCCGTTTGCGTTACATTGTACTTAAAAAACATTTGAAAATTAAGTTTATCCACTTTTGCAAGCTGCTCACGTTTTACGACAGGAGGCTCTGTTTTAACTATAGGTTCTGTTTTTAATATTGTTTTTTCCTCTTTTTTCTTTACAACAACAATTGTATCCTTGTTTGCAGGTTTTTCTTCATTAACCACAAAAGAAATCGGTTGCCCCTGGGTAAAAGGCTTTAGATTTATTACTTTTATTATTTCCTGATAAGCGGCATCGGCCGGTACTTCCATTGTTTCATTTAAAAATTCTTCTCCATCTTTTTGATAAGAAAGATTATAATTACTGTTAGGAGGAATGATGATCGTAAAATTTCCATCACGGGGAGTGTAGGTACCCGAAACAATACCGGATTCATTATTAGTAGCTATTATCTCTATATGGGGGGGCAATTGCTCACCGGTGGCCGGAATAAGCGTACCTTTTATAAGAACCAAAGGCTGTTCTTTTCGTTCAGGGATGTTGATAATGTATATATCCTTTTCGCCAAATCCATTTCCGCTGGAAGAAGAATAATATCCTCTTTTTCCATCCGGGGATGTAACGTAATACAGATCATCATCTGTAGTATTAATAGGGTATCCAATATTTAGAGGTGCATCCCAATCTTTATCCCCTTTGGTAGAAAAAAATATGTCAAAACCACCAATGGTCTGATGTCCCTCAGAACTAAAAAATAATACATTGCCGCTTGGATGAATATAAGGGGATTCTTCATCATAAGGGGTATTAACAGGAGATCCTAAATTCTGTGCAAAACTCCAGTTTCCATTGGGCAACTTAGTACTTTTCCAAATATCCCTTCCTCCTACTCCGCCCGCTCTATCACTTATAAAATACAATGTATTACCATCAGGAGTTAAACAGGCGCTGGTCTCCCAATTAGGAGTATTTACAGAAGTTCCTAAACCTTCCGCTACTGTCCATACATCGCCCTCCAATTTGCTGTAAAAAATATCTCCCCCATTGCTGTCTTTGTATATTAAAAGTGTTTTTCCGTCTGCTAACAAGCCAATACTTCCTTCATGTGTAACGGTATTGATATTAGAACTGATTGAAACGGGAGTCGACCATGTACTGTCATTTTCCTTATAAGATATATATATATCGTCATAAAATTGGTCTTCAGGAGTTTTATCTCCTCCTGTGCTGCCCGGCCTTCGGGAAGTAAAGATCAATGTTTTTTCGTCAACTGAAATTAAAGGGCTATAATCAGGATAGGAGCTATTAATGCCTTCACCCATGTTTTTTATAATTACATTCAAAGGCGCAGAAACAAGTATTTTAGCATTATTACTTATTTCGATCTGACGTTTAACATCTTTCAACAGATCGACCTGCCTGGTGCTTAAAAACGACTTAAACGTTTCATAATTAGCAATGGCTTCATCAAACTTATAACTTAAATGCAAAGCTTGCGCGTAGTAATAAAAGGCATTGACCGGTGCTGATTTTTCAGCCGGCTCCATATCCGTATATTTTTTTGAAACATTTGCAACCGCTTTTTCAAGGTGAGGAAGCGCCTTCTTTTTTTCTGTAGCAGTTTTCAAATAACACAAACCAACTTTATAATTGATATTTGCACTGCTTGAATCAATATTATAGGCTTCAACGAAACTATTTAAAGCTTGAAAATAATTATCTTCTATAAGAAGACGATTACCCTCCACGAATTTTTTACGATAATCGCTTCTGATCTGTGCGTTTATTGAAAAAAATAAAATGAAAGCGAAAAAAAACAAGAGTACAGATCTTTTCATATTTCAAATGATTATCAATAGTTGTTCTTATCTTTTGCCATTGTGAATGTACTTTAGCAAAAATATCAAATTTAGACTATAAAAAAAATGGCGTTTAACAATTAAGCAGTAAAAAGGAAAGTGTATTACTGAGCATCAATGATCTTTATTTCAACACGCCTGTTCAATTGCATTCCTTTTAGATCGGGTTTGCCATTTGGAAGAGTATTAGGTGCAATTGGCAATGTTTCACCATACCCCTTTGCAACCAATTGTTTTGCACCAATTCCTTTTTTAATTAAAGCTGCAACCACAGCCTGTGAGCGCATTTGTGACATTTTAAGATTGGCAGCATCATCACCTTTGTTATCTGTATGACCAGATATTTCTACGGTTAATTGGGGGTATTCTTTCATCAACTTAATAAGTTTCTCAACTTCTAAATTTGATTCTTTTCGCAGGGTTGATTTATTTGAATCAAAGAAAATATTATTAAGGACGATTTTAGCGCCCACTTTTACTCTCTCCAACACTATATCTTTTGTTAAAACGGAGTATTCAGGCTGTTTTGGTACATTTACGTTGATTGATTGAAATAAATACCCTTGTGCTTCATAAGATATATTATAATCTTTCCCACGATTCAAAATAAAATAATATGAACCGGAATCGGCAGTAGTATAATAGGTATTGATCAATTGAGCTGTAATATTATCTTTTACAATGATCTGAGCGCCAGGGATTGGATTCCCCTGTTGATTTTTAACCGTTCCCGACAAATTAATAGTTCCAAGTGTTTTACTTTCAAAATTTATTAATTGAAGAGAAAGTTCTTTTTCAAGTTCCTGATATGATGAATTTGCAGGAATTGTAATAGTTATACTAATGGGTTGATAACCTTCTGCGTCATAACTTATATTATATGTTTTACCCTCCTGCCCCGGGTTAAGGATCAATATATACTTACCGGTAGCGGAATTGGGTTTTACATCCTGTTCAACAAGGCCGGACTCAACATCGGTAGCCATAATTTGTACATTAGCTACCTCTTTATGTTCGCCATCAAAAGTTAAGTACCCTTTTAAAAGAGCTAAAGGCTCAACAATTGCCTTTTCAAAATTGATGCGGTATAGATCCTTTTCACCAAATCCGGTTGCTCTTACTGATGAAAAATATCCCCGCTTACCATCTACGGATTGTACATAAAAGATGTCATCATCGGGGGTGTTAATGGGCGCTCTTAAGTTTTCAGGCTCTGACCATACACCCTCATCATTTTTTGTTGACTTAAAAATATCAAAGCCTCCCATGTTTTTGTGCCCTTTAGAGCTGAAGAAAAATGTTACACCATCCGGATGGATGAATGGTGACTCTTCATCATAAGGGGTATTGATAGATGGGCCAAGATTAGTAGGTAAACTCCATTGTCCGTTTGGTAGTTTTACACAACGCCAGATATCACGCCCTCCAAGACTCCCCTCCTTTTTATCACTTACAAAATACATGGTATTACCATCAACAGTAACTGATGCATGTGTTTCCCAGGATGAAGTATTGATATTGGTACTTAATGGGATCAGGCTACTCCAGGTATCTCCTTCTAACATACTATAATAAATATCTCCTCCATTTACATCACGATATACAAATAGTTTTTGTCCATCCGCTGTAAGACTTATGTTTGCCTCATTCCCATAGCTATTGATATTGGGCCCAATGGATTTTGGGGAACTCCACTTATTATCTTTTAATTTTTGGCTATAATAAATATCTTCATAAAACTGGTCGCTGTCTGTTTTATCACCACCTGTACTACCGGGCCTGCGTGAAGTGAATATAAGAATGGATTCATCTGCGGAAACTAAAGGGCTGTATTCCGGATAAAATGTATTGATGCTGTCTCCTAAATTTATAATGGTAACTAAAGCAGTGTCTTTTGTATATTCTATTGCATTGAAATTTTGTTCCACTTCTTTTTCCAACTCCGCTATCAGTTCTTTATTTTTACTTCCGACAATATCTTTGAACTTATTGAAATAAGTGTTTGATTCATTAAATTTATAAGCCAGCCTGTATGCAATACCCAACAAACGGTAAGCGGTTTCAGGAGCCTTTTTTTCACGAGGCTCTATTTCATTGTAATTGTGACTGACATTTTGAACAGCTTTTTCCAGATAAGGAAGGGCCTTGTGTTTTTCGGATGCCGATTGAAGGTAACAAAAGCCTAATTTATAATTAACATTTGTGTTAAAAGAATCTATCTTATAGGCGTCAAGAAAGTGTTTTAAAGCTAAGCTATAGTTTTGCTCAAGCAACAATAAATTACCCTGAGTCATGTTTTCACGATAATCACCTTTACTGCCCTGTGCCCAACTGCATATACTTATCAATAATGTGAATAAAACCGTAATACTGTTCTTCTTCATAAAAGAAATCAATTAATGCCTTATTTTAACGAAGTACAAATATAACTTTTTTATGTAGAGGATAACAAAAAATGAAATTTTATTTACGGGGTCAAAACGCCAAAAAGATAACGAAAGATAAGCGGGTAAACACCTTTAGTAAAATTTCTTATTTACTAATCAGAAAAAAATCAGGTTCAATTAAAATTCCCTTTTTTATTTTTTTTGATCTTCTTTAATGACTACAAATTCAACTCTGCGATTTTGTTTTCTGCCTTCCTGATTATCTGTACCATCTGAATTTTCATTTGCGGCAACAGGCTGTGATTCACCCATCCCTATTGCCTTTAATCTATTAAGTTCTATTCCTCTGCTTATCAAATAGCGCATAATTTCGGCTGCCCTCTTTTTTGATAACCGGGTATTAAATAACTCTAAACCTTTAGAATCAGTATGTCCTATGATTTCCATGCTTACATTCTTGTTTTCATTTAAATAATTAAAAACTTTTTCAATATCAGCAACTGCTTCGGTACTTAACTCTGATTTAGAAAAATCAAACAAAATAGTTTTGAATGCATTAGGATGTCTTGATAATATTTTAGCAGTTAAGGTCTTTACTTTGCTGTCTTTAACCTTATTAATTGCTAATAAAGGATACTTTACAGTATCAATGTAGTTGATCTTTGAATAAACTTGCAATCTGGTGTTGTCGGGTTTTAGACTTCTGATCAATGTTGAATATTCCTCTTCTTTTGTAAGATTAGCCGGCCGATTTTTGTTTTTCTGCAATTCTTTTTCTATATCGAAAAAAGCATTGAATACAGTAGTTTTATAGCCGACAATTTGTCCTTTCCCATTTTCAACTATATCGTAATTTATCTCCTGGTAATAATTGAACAAACCAAAAGATTCAGGTGTTTTAAATTCGAATGCATTGCTAATTGTATCATTATTATACTGAGGAATAATTAATTTATAATTTCCTGTGCTGCCATAGGTATAATCACTGTTTTGATTTAACGCGAATCGGCTTGAATCACTGTTTTTTAGATCAATAATAATTCCTTGCTTTGAGCCAAGGGAGTTAAGGCCATTACTATAGGTTGTAACCAATGTGGCTCTTGAGGGTGTTATATAATTAACAACATAAATATCGTAGTTACCGATGCCATCAGTACGCATGGTAGTAATAAAAGCCTTGTTTTGCCCGGCATTTGGGGTAAAAAATATATCATCGGCTCCGGAGTTGATAGGATAACCAAGATTTTCAGGAACGGTCCAGTCATTATTGACATACTTGCTTTTAAATACATCATACCCTCCAATTGATCCGTGAGCCTGGGATGCAAAATAGAGTGTTTTATCATCCGAATCAATAAAAGGACCATCTTCATCCTGTTCCGTATTAATGTTCGGACCTAAATTTTCGGGTTCTGCCCATGTACCATCACTTTGTTTAGTTGAAACATACAAGTCCTTACCTCCAAAACCACCATCACGTTCGCTTGAAAAATAAAGTGTCTTTTCATCCCTGGTCAGGCTCATACTGGACTCGTGGGTATTTTTTCCATCAATGGTCTTGTTTAATTTAGTGGGTTTGTTCCATTTCCCATCTTCATATACTGATTGCCAAATATCATTAAACCGATAGATGTATAATCTTTTCCCATCTCCGGACAATGCAATAGAAGCATCATGTTCATTTGTATTTATTGATTTACCTATGCTTCTGGCAGATGCAAAGAGTGTTGCCCAAAAATTGGGTTTCACAAATGAAGAGTCTAATTTTTTCGAACCCAACCAATCATCGGAAATATTAGTATGTCTCGAAATAAAAATATCTTCATAATAATGTCCGTCAGGTGTTATTTTTTTTCCTGTACATTCTTTGCGTTTAGATGTAAACACGAGCATAGTTTCATCTGTAGAAATAACAGGGGCATAATCAGGATAAATGGAATTTACATTTGATCCAAGATTACTTAATTTGGCATTGGTGGGAGTTTGCATTAGTATATTTCCATCCATGCATTGCTCCAGTTCGACATCTACAGATTTACTTAAAGCATCATTATTAGGGTTTATTTTTATAAGGTTTTTGAATATATTATAACATTGAACCGCCTCATTAAACCTGTTTGCCATCCGGTATGCATTTCCCATGTAATAAAATAATTCAGGAATTGAATCTTTTGAGGTTTTGATATTTGCACGTGCTGTTTCAAAATAATTCAGGCATTTAAATGTTTCCACATTTGAAAACAAATAACAAACTCCCGCACGATAATTGTAATTTACATTGGCAGGCTCTTTTTCTATAAGTGATAAATAAAGTGGTAATGCTTTTGTATAATCAGAAAACATAAAATAATTATCTGCTTTTCTGGCTTTTTTACCAATATTGGAAGAATATGAAAAGGGTGAACTGAACAAAAACAATAATAATAGAGAAGTAAAAATCAATCTTGCATTCTTTGATTGAAAATAAATAGGAGTCGGTTCCATGTATACACAATATATTCATCAAATTTAATAAAAACTTTTTTACGAATTCTATTTAGAACTTAAATACTTTTAAATTTTATTGCACAAGCTTAATAAACTCCTGTTGGAGCCATTAAAACTCCCCCTTTAACGATTTTTTTATCAGTAAGCCTAAAGCCAAGGTATATTTGGTTGATTAGAAGTATAGAAGTACTCTTTTATTCCTCAGCTATGGATACGATAATAGTCACAACAGATTTTTCAAAAAATGCTGATAATGCATTGAACTATGCTACTGAACTAGCCAAGCTGCTTGGAGCAACCATTACTTTATTATATATTGATTCGATTTCAGAAAAAGCGAATGGAAATAGCATTCAACAATCTGAAACTACAATTCAAAGTAATGATAAGAATATTAAAATGGAATTGTGTATACGATCAGGCCAAATTGATAAGGTGATCAGTGAAACTGTTAAGAAAAAAAGCGCTGATCTTATTATTATTGGCATATCAGAAACAGGGGTTTTTGAAGACACCATCCTTGGCGGCAATGCTGTTGATATTATCAGGAATTCGGCAGCGCCTATTTTAATAATTCCGGCAAAAGCAAAATTCAAAATACCCACCAAAATGGTATTTGCAACAGATTATATAGAACTAAAAAACGATCAACCGCTTTTTGCATTATTGAATTTTGTAACGCTTTTTAAGTCTAAACTCTTTATTGTTAATGTAATGAAAGAGGATGAAAAAACCTCATCGAAAAAAGTGGCAGCAATTATCAATGTAAAAAAAGTATTCAACAGGGTTGCACTTTCGTTTTACTATCCTTATAATGATGATGTTGTAAGCGGGATCAACGAATTTGTATCCGAAACTGACTCTGACATTGTTGCTATGATCCCTCACAAACATAATGTTTTTTACAGGCTATTTAATTTAAGCCAGACCAGGAAAATGATCTTTCACAGCAATAATGTACCCATATTGGCCTTGCCGGAGAATATGCCATTGCATGAATTAGAAACCGTAACAGAAATGTCCTATAAAGTGTACAGCATCACTGATCAAATTAATATTTTTTAGGTTGGGATATTATATTTCGTTGTTTTCTACCAAGTGCTTTGCTTAGTAATTACCAAGTTGTACTATTTGTTACCGCCAAAACTAAAATAACTAGGGACACTATAAACAATAACAAAAGCCTTCTCATTTATTCACAATAATTTTTTTCGTTATTAACTTATTTTCTGATTGAATACTTATAAAGTATACTCCGGGTTCCTGGCCAATTAAATTCACTACTCTGTTTTTATTTCCCTGGGTAGAAAATATTTCTGAATGAATTGTCTGGCCTAATACGTTCACAATCTTTAGTGAACCTGAAACTATATTTTTATTCAGATCGATATTGATCATACCATCAGTTGGGTTAGGATGAACAATTATATTGTTATCTGAAAAGTATTCATCAACGGATACAGAGCCTAAATTTCCTGATGGATTTAATTTAAGGAACATAATCCCATCTTCCGAACTAAAACTTTCTGTTTTTCCTATGGCTATATAACCTCCATCTGAGGTTTGCCTTACACTATAACAATGCTCATTATCCTGGCCTCCATAACTCTTGGTCCACAATGTATCGCCATTGTCTTTAAGTTTGAGTATCCACATATCCGGTAAGGGAAAGGGACCGGCATTAAAGCTTCTGCTTATTGCAGCAACTACATAGCCACCATCACTTGTAGGTTGTATCATTTTATCAGTATCCTTTTTATTACCACCATAATTTTTATCCCATATAACAGTTCCGTCCGTTTGTGTTTTTATGATCTGGACATCCACATCAGTTCCTGCTGTGCTGCTATCTCTTACACAAAAAGTATAAGTGCCGTCACTATTTGCAAGTACAAAAATCCCTTCATCATTTTGAGCTCCGCCGTATGTTTTATACCATGTTTCATCGCCGGTTGAATTGGTTTTTACCAGGTATGCATCGCCATTTACACCATAGCTAAAGGTTTGTCCAAGCATAATGTATCCTCCATCCGGAGTTTGTTTTACAGAATTTCCAAATTCAGTATTGGTACCACCATATTTTTTTTCCCATATTACATCTCCGTCCGGTTTTGTTTTTATCAAAAAGGCATCATAATTTGGTCCACCTAAACCATTCGAATAACCTACCATCATATAATTTCCATCAGAGGTAGGTATAATTTCTTTTCCAAAATCATTACCCCAGCTTCCATAAGTTTTTGTCCATGCCGTATCGCCATTCACTTTGATCTTCAACAACCATGTATCAGAATCTCCTCCTCCAAAACTTCGGCTATATCCTATTATATAATAACCGCTGTCATCGCTTGCTTTCAAAATACCAAAAGAATACTCAGGCTTAACTCCACCATACGATTTTTCCCACATTTTATCACCGGTACTGTTTGTCTTTATTATATGTATATCAATGTCATCAATTATGTCATTGTTTATCATCCCAGTAATAATATAACCACCATCTATTGCCGGAATCACATCAAGTCCATCCATCCCATAAAAACCGGAGTATATTTTTTGAAAAGTAGTTTGTCCTTGTACTGATATTGAAAAACAGCTCAGAAAAGCAATGAACAAACTGATTTTATAATTATTTTTCATTAACTATTCATTTTTACTGAAGAACAATTTTATTCCTCACTATGGTTTTATTTTCGTTTTTGATTTCCACAAAATAAATTCCTTTTTGTTTGTCAAGCATATCAACATTAATAAGGGCAGGTGCTTTATATGTTTTTTGGTCTACGATCTGGCCAATACAATTAGAAATATAAACTTCAACTTTTTGATCGGGCAATTGATTTAAGTCAAGAATAAAATTTCCGTTATTTGGATTAGGGTATAAGCTAACATATTGTTGCCTGTGATTTTCTTTCACAGAAACTGCTTGAGTGATCTTGGTAATGAATACATCTGTTCTGCTATAGGTTGTTAAAGGAATACTTCCAAATACCCCATCATCAAGTAAAGCACCAGTAGCAAAAACATTACCTGAAACATCGGCAGTAATAGCATTGCCTGATTCATAACTAAGTGTTTCCAGCGAATCGGGCATCCCTCCAACTGAAGTGGCCCATAAAAAAGCTCCGGTATTATTAAGGGCTGCCATAAAAATTTCAGAGCTATCTACACCAACCAAGGTAAAAGAGCCAAAAGTAGCTGTGTTGGCGAATTGGCCGGTGATATAAATATTAGTGCCATCTGTTCCGATACCTCTCGCTCTGTCAATCCAATTACCTCCTGCCTGTGTTGCCCATTGTGCATTACCGGACTCATCATAACAAGCCACAAAAATATTTGCTTCACCTGTAGTTGTTAAAGGAATTGCATCAAAAAGGGCATATGCATTAAACTCACCTGTTACATATATTTTTCCATCCTTATCTATTGTTAACCCCCATGTTACTTCATCGTAATCACCGCCTGCGCTCTTTGCCCATATTAAAGTACCATCAGGAGCATATTTAGATATAAAGGAATTATAATAACCGTTGGGGCTATTTAAGGTTTGAGTACCAAATATAGCGCCATCAGAGTGCATTCCCGCGATATAAACATTTCCTGCAGCATCGCATTTAATAGTTTTTGCCTCATCCCTTTGGGAACTACCGGCCTGACGTACCCACTGAAAAGTTCCATTCACACCATATTTTGCAATAAAAATATCTCTATTTCCACTTTCAGTAATAGTTGTCCCGCCAAAATCTGCTGTACCTTTAAAATAGCCGCAGATATATACATTGCCAAAGTTATCAGCAGCTACTCCAAGAGCTTTTTCACTCTGAAATCCACCTTCACTTACCACCCATAATAAATTTCCACTCAGGTCATATTTTGCTAAAAACACATCATTATTACCCATACAATCAACAGTAATATTTGGTGAACCATCAAATGTAACAGTTGCCGGAGGGTATCCTTCAATTTCTCCGGCAATGTATATAAAGGTGCCATCGCAATCTATCGCCTCAGCATAATCACCCGAAGCGCCACCGGCAGTTTTGATCCAATTTAATGTACCGGTCGAACTGTATTGAGCTAAATAAATATCATGATTTCCTTTGTCGGGCAATATTTGTCCGCTAAAATTCGCAGCCTGCTCATACTTTCCGGCTACATAAATATTCCCATATGGATCGGTATCAATTCCATACCCATAATCATATGCCCATAGGCCTTCACGTTTTGCCCAATCAAAGGTTTGTGATTTAAGGTCAACAAATAAGCATGTATTTAACAAAATAACCCAGTATATGTTTTTCATGATATTTTATTTTAAGTGAGTTTTCTACAAATATTAAAATACATACAGTGCTTACGAATTGATTTTCGTTAACATGGCTTTATAAATAGTCCAATGCGTAATTTTTTAGTTTAATATTAATATGTTGGGCTTTCCCTTTTCGGCTATTATAAATACTTGATTAACGAATAATATTGACATGAATCAAAGCATCAGATAATTTTGAACATTGAGTTATTACGTGTAACGCCCAGGAAATATATCAGACATAAAAAATAGGAACCGATATAATTTCAACACTCCTAAAAAAACCAACACTATGAAAAGTATTCACTTTTCTAAAAATCAGTTTATTATTAAGGATGTTCCTGTAATGAAAATAAGATCGGATGAGTTATTTCCATCGGATCAGCTTTCAGGGGCCTATTTAGAGGGTGTGCAATATTATGATTTGAAAAATGTCCAATTTATAAATAATACCGGAATGGCGGATCTGATAGATCTTTTAAAATCCTTACTTCAAAAAGGCATTGAAGTTCAATTTGTGAATGCAAATGAAATGATCAAGAACAAGATCAGGTCAATGGGTTTGGAGCACATCCTAAATTGTAAATAAAACAGGATGAAAAATTTTTACTTTAATAAATTTGATAACCGGAAACCTTACGCACCAATTCCTGATAATCAATACAGAAATTTATTATTCCAGTTCACGGGGATCATAACTATTGTTTTAGGATTCGCTTATCTGAATTGGCGCTGGCGGCATTCACTCAATATAGATGCTTTATGGTTCGCAATTCCTTTGGTAGTGGCAGAAACATTAAGTTTTATAAGCACGATCATGGTGGTTATTAACTTTTGGGCAAATAAGGATGCTGAAAAAAAATCTCCCATACATTTTCTTTCAGAAATTGAAGATTTAGAAGGGCGGCCGGACAGGCCTGTAAAAATTGATATTTTTATTGCAACATATAATGAAGATGTTGAACTGGTTCGTCAAAGTATTGTTGATGCCAAAAAGGTCATCTACTCCTATCATGATGTAAAAGTTAATATTTATGTACTTGATGATGGCAGAAGAGATGGCAGAGATCCGGCTAAACAAAACATGAAAATTATTGCGGAAGAAGAGAAAGCAGGCTATCTGATCCGGGAGGTTAATGAAGGTTATAAGGCCGGCAATCTTAAAAACGGGCTGAAATTTACCGAAGGGGATATTTTTGCTATTCTCGATGCAGATACACGCATTTTTCCAGAATTTCTGATCAATACAACAGGTTACTTCAAAAATAAAAAAATGGCCTGGGTACAAACCCCTCAATGGTTTTATGATACCACCGAACCACAGAAACTTAGTTCGATCATCAAATATAAATTCAACACACAAAATAAATATACAAACCGGTTCATTGATCTTGTTTTTGGAAAAATAGAAGTAAATGAAGATATATTCGGGAATGATCCACGGCTTTTTTATGATGTGATATTACGAAAGCGTAATTTTTACAACGCTGCCTTTTGTTGTGGAGCCGGTTCTATTCATCGCAGGGAAGCTGTAATGAGTTTGGCAATAAAAGATTTTGCTCAAGGGATCAATAAACTGGAACATGATTTAATAGAACAACATAAAAATGAAAAAGAGATACACGATCAAACAAACGCCCTGGTATTAAAACAAGAATTAACGCCTTTTAAATACCATGCTTCAGAAGATATTTATACTTCCATCATGTTGCATGCAGATAAAGAAAACAAATGGGAAAGTTTACAGCATCCGAATATTGAATGCAGAATGCTTTCCACCCAGGATCTGGACAGTTGGATCAAACAACATCAACGATATGCTGCGGGATCCCTGGATATTGCATTTAAAGATAATCCATTGTTTAAAAAGGGACTTTCATTAGGGCAAAGGATTTGTTATTTTATCACTATTTGGTCATATTTTGCACCATTATGGATATTGATATTTTTATTAAGCCCCATCGTATTTTTCTTTACGCTCACTTTACCTGTTCAGGCTTATAGTTTTGATTTTTTTAAATACTTTTTGCCGTTTCAGATCCTGAATACAATTACCATGACACTGGGTTGCTGGGGTATTTGTACGAAAAGAGGAGATCAATACTATATTTCAGGATTCTGGTATATGCTAATGGCTTTGATATCTGTCGTAAGAGGCCAAAAAGTTAAGTTTAATGTTACTCCAAAAGAAAAATTCATTTCAAAAAATACCAAACATATTTTGCCCCATATTATAATCATTTCATTGGGGCTGATAGGCATTATTTATAATGTTATTTTACTGCAAACGGGATACCACCCGGCTGTTTCAGGTTTTGCCGCGAATGCATTCTGGTGCCTGTTTAACCTTGGCGCATTGACCATAATGATACGCGCTGCCTATTGGAAGCCATTAGAAACAGACGAATATGATTAAAAAAGCATGAAAAAATATAAATTTATTTTAAAGCCCTTATTTTTTATTTGCAGCTTGATTTTCGCATGTTGGCTGGTTCTTATTATTGAACAGGTCAGCCCTTCTGATTTTGGAAAATATGAATCCTTGTTTAAAACCAAGACAAATATGATAACGCCCATAATACACGAGGCTGACGTTTTAAAAACAAAAAAACACATGGATCAATATAAAAACAAAAAAGAATACCTAAAAAGGTTATCCCAGGATTATAAGGAAGGATTAATTGACAGTGTTAAATTAAATAAGGAATTGGATTTATTTTTAAAATTTCGTGATCTCCAACATTAATTCAACTTTATAATTTAAACTAGTTCTCATAATTTGTATATACCAATTCAGGTG
>JBQTHQ010000040.1:0-29331 GCA_052389695.1 Bacteroidota bacterium
TGCTTTTATATTTAAAGATTCCACCCCACTTCCCTCAGAAAATTTTAAGAAATGATTTGTTTCTTTCCCTTTGTCTTTATTCCCAAATAATGATTTTAAAAAGCTCATTTAGTTGATATTTTTAAGCACATTGCTCGTTTTATTCATTAGTACAAAGATATGAATATTCCCCCGTTCATCGGAAGGATTAAAAAAACAAAAGGATTATTGGGCGGAACGTCCTCGCTACGACCTGTTAATAAGGCCTTAGTGTAAGCTCCCCTCAGGTTATTAACAGATATTTGAAAATTGTTTAAAATGGTTTATTCAAATATTGTCCGTAAATAAATGAGGAGAAAGTCTACAAGTCGGAAGCAGGTTTAATTTCTTCAGTAGATTAGTATATTACAAATTAGTGGACTTTTTGTACCTTTCCGAATAATTTTAAAATTATACCTATGAAAAAACTTTTACTCTCATTCATACTTGCATTCACAAGTACCATTGCGGTTATGGCAAATGGCCATACAGTTACTGTTTCAGCTACATACTCTGCCTGTTACGGAGAGCCTAACGGAATGGCCACTGTAAGAGTTAGCGGAGGCACCGGTCCATTTACATACAGTTGGGCGCCCACCGGAGGTACGGATTCAACAGCTGCTGATTTGAGCGCAAGTATAACCTATACAGTTACTGTTACTGATCAAAATGATCTGTCAACGGCAACAACGCTCGTAAATGTTAGTGAAAATCCACAAATTGTATGTGTAACAACTTCATATCCGGCAACTTGTGGAAATGCTGATGGTGGCGCTACCGTATCTGCCAGCGGGGGCTCGGGCAGTATATCATCATGGAATTGGGAGCCGGGAGGGTTACCATATTCAGCACCTTATCTGAGTGCCGGTACATACACAGTTACCGTAACAGACGCGAGCGGATGTACCGCGAGTGCCGATGTTACGGTAGACACCCAAATACCGGTTATAGAAATATGCATGGTTACCACTGATTCTCTTTCCAAAAACAATATTGTTATGTGGGATAAAACCTTTCTTATGGGTGTGGATAGCTTTATCGTTTATCGTGCAATCACCGCCAATAATTATCAACCCATTGGAGTTGTTCTTTATGATTCTCTCAGTCAATTTGTTGATACGGTACGCACCAGGTATTTTCCCAATACAGGTGATCCTAATACAGGCTCATACCGATATAAATTGCAGGCACACACGCCCTGTGGGGATTATGGCCCATTAAGTCCTTATCATAATACCATACATATTACAAACAATGGAGGAACTTTTTCCTGGCCGGAATTCTATACGATAGAAAACGGAGCCAGCCCTGTGGCGAGCTATAATTTGATGAGAGATGATTTCAGTACAGGAAACTGGCAAAAAATAAGCAGCGTTGACGATACTGTGAAGACAGTAAGTGATCCTCAATACACTACTTATCAGAATACGGCCAGATGGCGAATTGAAACACAATTTAGCTTTAGCTGTACTCCTACCAGAAGTTTTAGCACTTCGCTTTCTAATGCATATACAAATGCCATTGTTACCATTAAAGAAATACCTGGTTCCGATAATGCGCTAAACGTATATCCAAACCCATTTAATGATAATACAACTTTCACTATTTTATCAGATAAACCGAATGAGATCTATTCATTTGAATTAATTGATATACTTGGCAAACAAGTAAAATCAATGAAAGGAATTAGTGTTAAAGAATTCCAAATTTCACGCAATGGGTTACCAAATGGCATTTACCGCTATAAAATTTATACTGCCGAAAGTATTGTTGGGGAGGGAAAATTGGTAATACAGTAACAACATAGAATACAAGAGAGTTTAATGTAAGTAAAAGCCGAATTTTGACCGGCTTTTTGAAAATCAGCCAGCCAAGTTTAATTTATGCAACTTTCAGGGCGGTTTTCAAACCCTGGATAGCGAAAACTTGTTCTGCAACAATATCCAAACGGACAGAGGCTTTCTTGATGTATTTACGAAACTCATTTTCGGTCTGATGTCCGCTTATACTCATAATAGCAGCGATGGAAACACCTTCATTATAAAAATTGGTACAAAAGCTTCTTCTGCCGGCATGGCTGCTCATTAATTCGTATTTCGGAATATCTCTTACGATGGTTTCGGAACCTCTTATTTCCCGGATACGTTCCAGACCTCTTAAACCTGCTCCGTGTGCCACAACTTTAAGCACTTCGTTAAATTCCTTTGCAGAAAGTTTAGGTATGTTGTATTGATATTTTTTCAGGATTTGTTGTGCGATGGGATGTATTGCAAATTCAATTTTATGGTCGGTCTTTTTGGTTCTTCCGGTATAAACAACAAATTCCTTACCGGCTATGCTTTTTTTACTAAAAAAGTGTGGTTCCAGCTTGTTTAAATCACTGTAACGCATACCTAAGAAGCAATTTAATACATACTTATCTCTTACAAGTACTTCTGTTTTTTTAGTGAAGGGTTCATCATACAGCATCTGTATTTCGCTGAAGTCCGTGTAAATTGTATCTACATCTTTTTTTTCTGATTTGATACTGCTCCAGGTGAACCGCTTCACATATCCTTCTTCTATAGCTGTTGTAACAAATTGTTTTAGGGTCTTGATCTGCTTATCAATGTAATTAATTTTATAGTTTCGGGTTACCTTCTCTCCTTTAACGATAACCGTGAATTTTGCAGTATATAAGTATTCCCTGAACTTTTCAATAAATTTAAGGTTTATATCTTCAAATTTCAGTTTGTGATCTGCTTTAAGGTTGGTCCGGGATTTTTCTTTAATGCTTAAAGCTTCCCATTCCGACAGATGTTTTTTTGTGACAAGGTTAAACCCTACTATAACAAATTTTTTTGCCTGGTTAAGCTTTTGAAGATTACGTTTTTTATCTTTCTTCCTTTCATTATAGGCTTCCATAAAACTTATAAAGTCGTTTACTACGCCTTCTTTGGCTGCCGGAACCACGTCCTTCTTGAAAGCTTTATCAAGCTCTGTCTGGATCGCGTCTTTAGTTATCCTTATTTTGTCAGCTTCAAATTGCTGAATTATTCTGCTAATTTCGCTTTTCCAGTTGTCAAGATATTTATTGATCAGAAGGTAATTTTCTTCTCCGGAAAGAACTACCTGTTTGCTCGGTGACCAGTTTTTGATTTGGACTGTTTTTCCTGTGTATAGTTTAAACGGAACACCGTTTTTCATAAATTCAGTCATCAAAGATGATTCTTTGGCCTTTGGTCTTTTTAATGTAAGTTTGTATGACATATGATTTGGTTTTTAGATGCTCAAAGTTATGTCAAACCTAAACCGCTCAACAAAAAAGTTATCCTCTGTTGGGGTGAAACTGGGGGTGGAATTTGGAAATAAAAGAGGAATAAAGAGAAAATCAAATTTTTAATAAAAGCGGTTGAAAGCCTCATCAATAAAGAAACAAGGGCTAAATCATAAGTAATTATAGAAAAACGGGGAAAAGTCCCTTCGCGACCACTAGAGAAAAGCCTTACAAACAAACGTTTGTAAGGCTTTTTTAGTGGGATCTTATTAGAACCCAATCAATATTTCATTTTGTGTTACTATTTTTTAAATAAAATAGATTTGTTCCGGGAAATCTTCTGAGATAAATTTGCCATTAACATTAGTACTAGGTTTATAATAAATTTTCAATTTAGTTATTCGGGCTTAAAATAATTTTTAAAAATTAAACCACTATATTGTTCAGTTTTTATCAGGAATATTTATACGTATAAATCAATAATGATTAAATCAATACTAAAAGAAAACTCATCCAAACCGGAACAATGGGAAATTATACAGCACAAGATGAAGCATGCTGCCCTATTGATTCTCCTGATATTTATTCCATTTTTTTCCACTCAATTAAAAGCACAATCAACGGGTATTTATCTCACTCTCCAAAATGGAGATATTGGATTTCTGGATACCGATCTTTGTCAATACACAAAGATCGGTAATACCGGTACTGTAATGACTGACATTGCCCTTTGTCCAAATGGAATGATGTATGGTACAAATGGCTCGAATTTATACTCCATCAATAAAACTACTGCAGCTATCACTCTGATTGGAGCTATGGGTGTTAGCAACCTTACTGCACTTGTCTGCGACAAAAACAATCAGCTTTGGACAGCTTCGGGTGTTAATAATCAACTGTATAAAGTGAATTCATCAACCGGTACAGCAACTCCAACCGGAAACATGGGATTCAATTCAGCAGGAGATCTTACCTTTTACAACGATACTCTTTATATGGCTTCTGCTAATAATGTACTTGTGAGAGTTAATGCTACCACTCCGAATCAATCGGCATCGGTTGGCACTATGTTTGTTCCCGCAGGATGCGTTGTTGGCGGGCTTTGTACGCAACCAGCCTGTTCAGGCCAAACAACCACCAACGGAGTATGCTCATGTACTTCGTGTAATACGGGAGGTGTAAATGTATTCGGAGTAGTAACTATTCAAAAAGGTAATTGTCAATCAAATCAAATAACATTGCTTGCAACTGCGGATAAAACTATATATACGGTGAATCCATATACTGCGTCAATGTCAACATTATGTGCAAACGTTGTTCCCTCAACAATATACGGAGCAGCCTCTACTTTTGAATCCATTCCTCCATGCTTATTAAGTGTAACGACAACCAGCGCATCTGTATGTCCAGGCGTTTGTAATACTTTAACCGCTAGCGGGAGCTTAGGAACCCCTCCATATACTTACAGCTGGAATCCGGGGGCCGGCACAGGCAGCAGCTTTAACGTATGTCCTGCAACAACAACAACCTACACTGTTGTAATGACGGATAATATCGGAACTACGGCATTGTCTACAGCTACGGTAACCATAAAAAGCTCACCAACAATAAGCATCACCGGCACCATGACCATTTGTGCCGGCCAAAGCACAACTTTAACCGGATCAGGAGGAGGCACTTATAGCTGGAATAACGGATCTACCACTTCTGCAATAACAGTAAATCCAACAAGCAACACAAGCTATACATTAACAGTTACCAAAAGCGGCTGCACTGGTGTATCATCTGTTGCAGTGACCGTAAATCAGTATCCTACAATAAGTGTAAGTCCCACAACAATTTGTGCCGGAGGCAATGCTACAATAACAGCAACCGGAGGCCCCGGGTACTTATGGAGTACTGGTGAAACAACGTCTTCAATCAGTGTTACTCCTTCAACAACAACCAGTTATACCGTAACTGTTAATAATGCAGGATGTAGTTCATCTGCGGTTGCAGCGGTAATAGTTGGCTCTTCCATTGTGCCTGTTATCACCGGCAACACAACCATTTGTAATGGAGCAAGCACCACACTAAGTACCAGTGGTGGTGGCACCTACGCGTGGAGCGATGGAAGCACGGGAACTTCCATCAGTGTGAACCCAACAACACCAACCAGCTATAGTGTAACAGTTACCAATGGCAGCTGTAGCGGAACAGCCAGTGTGCAGGTAGCAGTAGTGAATAATCCTACACCAACGATCAGCGGAAACACAAGTGTATGCTCCGGCACAAGTACTATACTAACCGCTAGTGGGGGCAGTATATATGTTTGGGACAATGGACAAACAACAACCAGCATAACGGTGTCGCCACCCAGCCAAACTACGTATACGGTAACGGCCAATACCAGCGGTTGTACCGGGCAAACAACGATTGTTGTAAGCATTACACCGCCACCGGCACCAACTATAACAGGTGCAATATTCATTTGTACCGGGGGTAGTACTACATTAACAGCTACTGCCGGGGGAGTTTATGTGTGGAATACAGGAGCTACTACAGCTGCTATTACCGTTTCACCAACCAGCAACAGCACCTATACAGTAATTGTAACAACCGGTTGCAGTGCAAGTGCTACAGTACAAGTAACAGTGCAAGCCAACTTAACACCAACCATTACAGGAATAAATACAATATGTGTTGGTACGAGCACCACGCTAAGCACCAGCGGTGGTGGAACTTATGCATGGAGCGATGGAAGCACAGGAACTTCTATAACCGTAACTCCACCTGTTGGTGTTACTACCTATAGCGTAACTGTTACCAGTGGATTGTGCAATGGTACTGCTTCTATACAAGTAACGGCAACTCCTCCTCCTACCCCTACAATTATTGGTACTACCAGCATTTGCAATGGGACTGGCACTACCTTAACAAGCAATGCAGGAGGAACTTATTTATGGAATAACGGAGCCACAACAGCAGCAATCACAGTAAGTCCAACAAACAATACTACATATACTGTAACAGTAACTACTAATAATTGTAGTGGAACAGCCACAGTAGGAGTAACAGTGAATCCAACACCAATGCCAAGTATAACAGGCTCCTCAACGATCTGTTCAGGACAGAGCGCAACGCTTACTGAAACAGGAACAGCAGGGCCTTATAGCTGGAGCACAGGAGAAACAACCAATGTAATAACAGTAAATCCTGTTACTACAACCAGCTACAGTATAAGTGTAACAACCAATGGTTGCACCGGCACAGCCACTGGCAACATAACAGTAATACCACCGGTAACAGCAAGTGTAGCAGGAAGTAATGTATGTGTTGGACAAAGCACCACTTTAATTGCAAGCGGAGGAACCACCTACCTTTGGGATACAGGCGAAGGTACAAGCGCTATTACAGTAGCTCCTGCTTCAACTACAACCTACACCGTAGTAGTAGCAGTTGGTACCTGTGCTGATACCGCCACTTATACAGTAACGGTTAATCCATTACCAATACCAATAGCCAGTGGGGACACAACGATCCTTTATGGACAAAGCACTTCGCTTCAATCAAACGGTGGTGGTACATATCAATGGCTTCCTCCAACGGGATTAAGCTGCACTAATTGTTCAAACCCAACAGCATCACCAACAGCCACTACGCAATACTGTGTAGTTGTAACAACTTCAGGCTGCAGCGACAGTGCCTGTGTAACAGTAATAGTGGACCTAAAATGCGGATTTGAAGGAGAATTGTTTGTACCCAATGGATTTTCTCCAAATAATGACGGACAAAATGATGTGTTATATGTGCGTGGTTTAGGAATAACTGAAATGTACTGGGCAATCTTTGACCGTTGGGGAGAAAAAGTTTTTGAAACAACTGACTTTACACAAGGCTGGGATGGTAAATACAAAGGCAAGGACTTAGACCCTGCTGTGTTTGTATATTATCTGGAAGTGACTTGTATCACAGGCGATCAGATTA
This sequence comes from Bacteroidota bacterium, assembly GCA_052389695.1. Taxonomy (GTDB): domain Bacteria; phylum Bacteroidota; class Bacteroidia; order 2-12-FULL-35-15; family 2-12-FULL-35-15; genus 2-12-FULL-35-15. The sequence goes on from JBQTHQ010000040.1 coordinate 7,241, forward strand.
AACAAAAAGGAAATGTGGCAATCATTAAATAAATTTTTAGAGAAGGTTTAAAGAATCATTGTAATTTTCAACAAATAAAAAGCTCTATGAAACAATTTCATAGAGCTTTTTCATTTAGATGCTAATTCGCAATATTATAAGATACTGGAATACAATTGAAAATATTTTTTACATTTGAATAAAAAATAACCGACAGAATTCATATCTCTTTTTATGAAGATCTGGAACCAGGCTCATCTTGTACGTTTATTACTCCCCTTTTTAGCAGGTATTATCATTTCAATTTATTGGCCTTTTCAATTTAAGTACAGCCTGTTTATTATTTCTTTATTGTTACTGATTGTTGCTGCAATTATACTTATTCCTCAATTATACATTAGTTACAAAAAATCATGGTGGTTCGGATTATTGATCAATGTAACGCTATTCATTTCGGCTTATCAACTTACTATTTTAAAAACAGAACTATTTGCTGATGATCACTTCTCGAAATTTACAGATAAAAATTCTCCTGTTTATGCAAGATTAACAGGGCCTTATCTTGAAAAAGAAAGATCATTGAAAGTGATTGTAGAAATACTGGCTTTAAAACAAGATCATGAGTGGACAAACACTTCCGGCAAAGCGCTCATTTACCTGCAAAAAGATGTACGATCAATGCACCTGAGGTATGGCGATGAAGTGCTTATGAATATTGATCTTAAAGAAGTTCCTCCTCCACAGAATCCAGGAGAATTTGATTACAAAAGATACCTGGCTTTCCATAATGTATATCACCGGGCTTATTCAAAAAGTGAAAATTGGATCTATACCGGCACCAACAGGGCAAATCCTTTGTTGAATTATTCATTGACTCTTCGAAACAATCTGCTAAATATCCTCACTGCTAATCATATCAAAGGAGATGAATTTTCCGTTGGCGCTGCATTACTTTTAGGCTATGAGGACCAATTGGACACGGATATTATTTCGTCTTATGCCAGTACAGGAGCTTTACACGTTTTATCAGTTTCGGGTTTACATGTAGCCATTGTCTATATATTTTTTAACTGGTTATTGTTCTTTTTAGATAAAGTAAAATACGGGCTCATTATAAAAACTTTTCTGCTGCTTATATTTCTTTGGTTTTATGCCTTAATTACTGGTTTATCGCCATCGGTTTTAAGAGCTGCGACTATGCTGAGCTTTATTATAATTGCAAAAGCTTCCAACCGGTATGCCAACATCTACAATACACTGGCCATTTCCGCTTTTTTATTGTTGCTGATAGATCCATTTTTAATAATGGATGTTGGGTTTCAATTATCCTACCTGGCAGTAATAGGCATTGTTTATATTCAGCCTAAAATTTACGACTGGTTTGATATACAAAACCGGTTATTAGACAAAACATGGATGCTTACTTCCGTTTCAATTGCTGCACAAATTGCTACATTTCCGTTAGCCTTATTTTACTTTCATCAATTTCCCAATTACTTTTTATTATCCAATTTTATTGTGATCCCGGTTTCAACGCTGGTGATTTATTTAGGAATTGCATTATTCGCTTTAGCCAAAATTTCGATAGCAGCATTATACCTTTCAATGGGATTTAATTATAGTGTCTGGTTCTTAAATGAATCCATTAAGGAAATTGAGAAATGGCCCTATGCAGTATCGCAAGGTATTTCAATTACTACATTGGAAACCTGGCTGATCTATGGCCTGATAATTTTATTTTTTTATTATTTCAATAAACGAAAAACCAATTTTCTGATCGGTGCATTTTGTATCGCAATAATACTATCGTGTTCACAGATATTAGAACAACAGCAGCAATTCGATCAAAAGAAACTGGTAGTATATAACATTCCAAAAACCAGCGCTATTGATCTTATAAGTGCAAAAAACAATGTATTACTTACGGATAGCATTTTTGCAAAAAATGAAAACAGTTTATTGTTTCATGTAAAACACAACTGGTGGGATCTGGGAATAAAGAACACAAAAATAATTTCAGATCATGAAAATAATTTTATCCGGTTTTATAATAAAAGAATAGCAATTATAGACCGAACAATAGAAGGAATTTTTTCAAAACCCGTTTCGGTTAATTACCTGATCATTTCAAAAAACCCAGCAGTTCAAATGGCTGATGTTTTAAAAATGTTCCATCCCGACAAGATCATTTTTGATTCATCCAATTCTATGTATCGTATCAATAAATGGAAACAAGAATGTACTGACTTAAATCAAGAATATTATTCGGTGCAAGATAAAGGCGCTTTGGTGGTAGATTTATAAATTAACGAAGAAAAACATCTCTCATCACTTTACCTTGCGCATAAGGCATTTCAAAATTCATTAATTCTGCGACGGTACTTGCAATATCGATCTGTCCATAAATTTCATTGGAAATATAATTTTGTTTAAAATCCGGCCCTATAGCAAAAAACTCTATGTGTCTGCATCCCATACAGGTATCGCCATGCGAAACAAAACCGTCTAAATGTCCTGCCGTATGTCGGCCATGATCATCGGTAACGATCAATGTTGTTTTATTTTTATAAAAATCATCACTTTGAAGTTGTTGCCATAATTGGTGAACATAATTATCCGTATCAATGATTCCTAATAAATAACCCGCTGAATCATTTGCATGAGCTGCAGCATCTGGTTGTTTAAAATTGATGAGCATTAAGCGGGGATGATTATTCATCAATGTATACTTAACTTTCTTAAATGTTGTACTATCCTCCCGATAGCCCGTAAAAATACCCATATTACCACAATCGCTCATGGGACGATGCATGTCTTTCCATTCAATATTGGTACAATTGGAAAGTACTTCTAATTTATCCTTTGTCGCTATTATCCATGCTTCGGAACTTGAACGCTGGTATTTTTTTAACCAACACTGAAAAAAAGAAGGATTAGCGGGATATTCCAAACCGCTGTTCTCCAGATTCTGATATACTCCTGTGCAAACTGCAGCATGTCCGGGGTTAGTAGCAGTAACGCCATCATTATAAAAATTGCTGCACAGTACACCTTGTTGCAACATCGTTGAACGGTGAGGTATATATTGATGAGTTGGGTGCCCCCATGTTTCCGTATAACGCGGACCATCAACTACCAGAATGATCACATTCCGGGTTTTATAACCGGTAACCGGATCAAAAATGGCAACATCTTTGCTGCAACTAAAATAGAGGAGCGCTATAAAAAACAATAAAAATGTAGCTCTAAACTTCATTATTACAAATGTACTAAATGAATTTTATCTCTTTAATTTAGCAAAATGAATTTCCAAATTGGCGATAAAGTAAGTTTCCTGAATGAAAAAGGCGAAGGGATCGTTAGTAAGATCATTAATAAAAAAATGGTAGGGGTTACCATTGAAGACGGCTTTGAATTACCATTTGCTGTTTCAGAATTATTATTGATTGAAGCATCCACACAAAAAAAAGTTATAAAAAAAATTGTTGCGCCTAAAGCAGATCTCAGTAAATTATTTCAGAAAAAAAACTTTTCAGATGTACCCAAACGATCAAAACCACATGCACAAAACAATGGCATGCTGGAAATGGAGATTAACCTGCACATTGAAGAATTACTGGATAATTATACAGGAATGAGTAATGCTGAGATCATACAGGTACAATTAAAACATTTTCAAAAGGCATTGGACAAGGCCATAAGCGGACGTTATAAAAAACTTGTTGTGATACATGGTATTGGCAATGGCAGACTAAAGCACGAAGTGCGCATTCTTCTTTCTGCAGAAAATTTACAATTTTACGATGCGTCTTACGCAAAGTATGGTTACGGAGCTACCGAGGTAAATATTAGCTGATAAGTTAATTAGGTTGAATGGAGTAATTTAGGGTTGACTCTAATAACTAGTAAACCAATCAACTAATTAACTAAATTTGCACACAGGCCGTTCTATCGCTTCGTAGCAATACGGGGAGGAAAGTCCGGGCAACACAGAGCATCCCACTTCCTAACAGGAAGGTCCCGCAGAAATGTGGGAACAGCAAGTGCCACAGAAAATAACTATCACGCAGAAATGCGGGATAAAGGTGAAAATGTGAGGTAAGAGCTCACAGGAATAGTTGGTGACAATTATTTCGGGTAAACCTTGGGAGTTGAAAGACCAAATAAACCGAAGCTTAAGAGCTGCTCGCTCTATTCGGAGGGTAGGTTGCTTGAATTTTGCGGTGACGCAGAATCCAGATAAATGATAGAACCTGTCCCGAGCTTGTCTCGGGGCTTGACAGAACCCGGCTTACAGGCCTGTTTTTTTAATGAAACTAGTTTTTTATAAGTGCCGCAATTCTGAAACAAATAAAAACCTAGTTCCAAAGGAATGCCTATAGTATCGAATTAATCCCGCCTTATGGTGGCATATTTAACTCCAACTTAGTTTAACATCTATGAGACTTCTATTTCTTTTTTTGTTTTTTACCTTTTCTGCTTCGGCCCAATTTTCAAAACACACTAAGCAAAATGCTAAAGAAAATATTAAACAACTTAAAGAAGGTGCATTATTTGTGCGATTAAAAACTTCTGAATTAAAAATAAACGCATTGGAAGCAAGGGGAATGAAAAAGGAGGCAGAAGAGATCAGAATAAACCAGGAGAAAGAAAATAAGGCCATAGCTGATGCTTTTAAACACAATTATACCTTCAGCAAAGTGTATTTTTTTTATTCCAATCATTCTACGGAAGTAAAAGAAGGGCGATACCGACAACATCTTATGAATTCTGATCTTCAAATTGACTCCTCCTTTATAGGAACTTTTTTAATAGGGGAATTTGATGAAAGTCAAAATGAACTTAAAGCATTTTTTATAAAAGACAGAAATTATGTGCCATTGGACAACCCATTTCCTTTCCTGATAAAATTGAATAAAATGCTTGTCAGTACTAAGTCTGAAGTACAAATAGCAAAAGAATTAAATACAAAATTATTTGACTTCTGGAAAAAGCAATAGTACCAAAACCAATATTAATAGGCAATTCAAATAAATTTACTATCTTTGCCGCGGTTTTAGTCAAAAAGGATTTTTGCTGAGACGAATTTACAACTACAATCCCGATAGCTATCGGGAGCCGAAAATAACCCCATATAAGATGGCGGGGTTCCTAAAATACAGTTGTCGGATTCAACTCACATATACTTCCTGGTAGTTGACAACTGTTACGAAGGGATTTCTTCGGAATAATATTAATCTAAAAAACACTAAATGAACAAATTTGAAGCGTTAGGGCTTAACAATGCTATTGTTAAAGCTGTAACAGAATTGGGTTTTGAAAATCCGACTCCCATCCAGGATAAAGTAATTCCTGTATTATTAACCGGTACGAATGACCTTGTAGCATTAGCACAAACAGGCACGGGAAAAACAGCAGCCTTTGGTTTGCCGCTTACTTCCTTGCTTGATTTCACTTCTCGTGATACACAAGCCTTAATCATCTGTCCTACCCGCGAATTATGTATGCAGATCACGCGTGATTTACAGAGCTACACAAAATACATCAATGGAGCAAACATAGTTGCCATTTACGGAGGTGCCAGTATCGATAACCAATCACGCGATATTAAAAAAGGAGCGCAAATTGTTGTTGCAACTCCGGGTCGTTTAAATGATATGATCGATCGCAGACGCGTAAATTTAGCCAATGTACGTTACGCCATTTTGGATGAAGCGGATGAAATGCTGAACATGGGCTTTAAAGAAGATCTTGATACCATTCTTTCTCAAACTCCTGAAGAAAAAAATACATGGTTATTTTCTGCAACAATGCCTGATGAAGTATTACGCATTTCTAAAAATTATATGACCAATCCTGTTGAAATAACAGCGGGAACTAAAAATGCCGGCAATGATAATATTGAGCACATTTATTATGTGGTACATGCTCGTGATAAATATCCTGCATTAAAGCGTATTGCAGATTCAAACCCGGATATTTTCGCGATCGTGTTCTGCCGTACACGGATTGAAACACAAGAAATAGCAGATAAATTGATCAAAGACGGTTATAATGCTGATGCATTGCATGGCGACTTATCACAATCACAGCGTGACCATGTAATGAAACGCTACCGCAGCCGTTCATTACAAATGTTGGTTGCAACCGATGTTGCAGCGCGTGGTATTGATGTGAATGATGTTACACATGTGATTAATTACAATTTGCCTGATGAGATCGAAAATTACACGCACCGTTCAGGACGTACTGCACGTGCCGGTAAAACAGGTGTTTCCATTGCTATCATTAACATGAAAGAAGTTGGAAAGATCAGGATCATAGAACGTATCATCAAAAAGAAATTTACACAAGGAGCTGTTCCAACTGGTTTTGAAGCATGTGAAAAACAACTATTCAGTCTGGTGAAAAAAATTCATGATGTGGAAGTAAATGAATCTGCTATTGAAGCGTACATGCCTAAAATTTATGATGAATTAAAAGACTTGAGCCGGGAAGATATCATCAAACGATTTGTATCTACTGAGTTCAACCGCTTTTTGGAGTATTATAAAAATGCTCCTGACTTGAACGCATCAGCTGGAAGAGACAGAGAACGCGCCTCTGTTCCCGGTATTACTAAACTATTCATCAATTTAGGTGAATTGGATAGCCTGGATAGAAATACCATGAAGGAATATATCTCTGAAGTATCAGGTGTTGATACTGCATTAATTGTAAATATAGAAGTAAAAAGCAGCTTTTCATTTATCGAGGTAAAAACTGAAGCGGCAGAGATCATTACAGGGACGTTTAAGAATCAACGTTATAACAACCGTAATGTACGCATTGAATCAAGAGGAGATAGCGGCGGAGGTTCCCGCGAACATAGTGGATACAGGGGTTATGATGGAGGAAACAGACGTTCTTATGGTGGTGACCGTGGAGGTTATGGTGAACGTAAAAGTTACGGAAAACGTTCTGACAGAGGAGATAGAGGCGGATATCGCGGGAATAGCGAATATGGGGAACGCAGAAGTTATGGAAATAATTCAGGAGAACGTAAAACGTATAGCGATCGTGAAAAAAATTCTTCAAGAATACCTAATGAATCTACAAGCGGTGATAGAAAAAATAACTTTAGCCGTGAAAAACGTCCAAGGAAAAAATTTTAATTACTTAATTGATAGGAATTATAGATAATTTATTTTTGTAAACGAAGATTATTATTTATTACAAAAATAAATTATCTTTTTTATTATAAACACCTGATAATCAGTAAATTAAAGTTAAGCATAAAACTTTTGCATCATTCATGTCTTCTCGGTTCTATAGCCATAAATTATTATTGTGAATAAGCTAAATATGGTCTATATTTGCATTCCTTAAAATCTAAAAAAATAAATAACACAAATAAAATCTAAAAATTACCATGAAAAAAATTTTACAATCTAATTTGGTTTTAGCATTTGTATTAGCTTTTGCTACTTCTTATGGACAAATGACCTATGTTGCAGCTAATGCAACGAATACAGCCGGCACCTATATTGATTTAGGAACAAACGGAACAGTGATCACAACTGCTAATTTTGATGATGCTAACTCCGCACCTCAGCCAATAGGGTTTACTTTTACCTTTGGTTGCAGAACTTTTACAGAGTTCGTGTTAAACACCAACGGTTTTATTAAACTAGGAAATACAAATCCTTCAACTGCTGCTTTATTTTATCCGGGTAATGGTGATTTATCCGCAGGAGGTATATTTAACAGTACAAATCTTGCTGACAGATATATCATTTCTGCATTCAATCATGATTTGACTGCCGGTACCGGTACTCCTGAATACAGGACATTTACGATAGGAACCCCGGGATCGCAAGTTACAACTATCCAATTCAAAAATTTAAGAGATAAAACTACTACTCCTGTAGTACAATATGGCAATATTGAATTCCAGATCCGTTTATATGAAGGAACAAACAAAATTGAATTGGTTTATGGTACCTGGACTGCTTCTGCAGGTACATCAACTTTCAAATCTGCTGCTGTAGGATTAAAAACAAGTGTTCCCACTGTTCTAGTTACTAAAACATCAACAGGTCCATGGGCTACTTCAACTTTTATAAACGGTAATTATACAGGAAATACACATAATCATAGAAATTCTGTTTTACCTGATGCAGGCAGAACATATTCATTTTCACCGTCTGCTTATACTCCTTTAGCTGATGTTGCCGCAACACATGTATATACTTATGGTAAAATTCCTTTAGTTAACGGAGGACCGCATACTATCACTACTCGCTTGATAAATAATAACACTTGCGATTCAATGAATGTAACAGCCACTTTAAATATTACAGGTGCTAATACGTATACTGATGCTAAAACACTTTGGATCCAACCTGCACAAACAGTTATACAATCTTTTGCAGCATTTTCTCACACAAATTTAGGAACGGACACTGTTGTTGCAAGCGTTCCGGCTGATGTTAACAATACAAACAATATTACTCCTAAATTTTATCAAAAAGTTACACCAAACGTTTATAATTGGTCGGATACTACAAAAGCAACCAATTCAGTAGGTATAAATGTTGCACCGGGTGGTGGCGGATATGTTGTAAGCAGATTTTTTGCAAATGGTATTGCAACAATAGCTTCAGTTAATGTATACATTGCCGGTGGCACCAATTTAGGAAAAACAGTATATGCTGTAGTCATGGATCCTGCAACAGGACTGGAAACAGCACAATCGGCAAATCTTGTTATTTCTGCAGCGGATACAGGCAAATATGTATCTTTCGCAATGACCATTCCTCCTACCATTACAAATGGATTCTTTTATGCAGGTTTGGCTCAACCAACTCAAACGGGTAACTTTTTCCCTGTAGGTACACAAACAGTAAGCCCTGCTAAAGAATTTGTTTTCTTAGCTTCTACAATGCCATCAAGTGCAAGTACTTTCTTTTACTATACAACTTTAGGAAGATTTATGATCGAAGCGGTTACTACAACCGGTGTAGGAATTGTTGAAGCAAGTGATGGCGCGTTTGCAGTTTATCCAAACCCTGCTAATGATCAGTTGAATTTTATTTTTACAGATAATACAGTTGAATCACTTGATTTGAAACTTATCAGTTTAAACGGACAAGTTGTATATAATGAGAACATCGGACAATTTTCAGGTCAATATTTGAAAACTCTTGATATAAGTGGTTATGCTAAAGGAGTTTATTTCCTTCAAGTTACTACCAACAAAGAAGTGACTACTAAAAAAGTAGTTATCGACTAAAAATAAATAAATCAAAATAAAAAAGGTGCCCTTCCATCAAATGGAATGGCACCTTTTTTATTTTTACGGTACAAGAAGAAATTAATTCAGTTTAAAATCTAAATTATGTGATTGTAACAATTCTATAAAATCATTATTGGGATTGACTTTAATTCGTTTGGAAGGTAATTCAACCGAAATAGTTGAATCTGTATCTATTACTTTAAAACGCAATCCACAATTACGCGGCTGAACCTTTGCATTTTCATTGATGATGTCATTCACCTTATTAATAAATTCATCGGATAATTGTTGCAATGGCACATATATCGTAATATTCTTCGCCAGCTTATCTCTCAACTCCGATAATAATTGAATGTTATTTACTTTAAATTCAAAGTTCCCGGAATTCCTGAACCGCTCTGAGATTTTGCCTTTTATAAACAAGAACAAACCGGTAACCATGTATTGTTTGAATTTCACATAATCTTCTCCAAAAAAAGCCAGCTCAGCCGATTCATTATAATCTTCAAATGTTATCTTACCCCAGGGGTTTCCTGTTTTTGTAACACCATTATGCACATTGGTTACTATTCCTCCTATCACCAGGTCCTTATTTTTATTTTCTTCTATTTTTTTAATATCACTTATTATGTGATGGCAAAAATTATCTATTTCTAATTTATAAGTATCCAGGGGGTGTCCGGAAATGAAAAAACCGACTACATCTTTTTCATTTTTCAATTGTTCCAGATTATTCCATGCTTCACATACGGGAATTTTAGGTTCGGGCATATCTACGCCTGTATCATCACCAAATAAAGACACCTGTGTGGAATTTACCCCATCCTGGTGTGAGCTGCCATAACGAATTACTCGCTCCAGAAAATTACCACTGTCATTCCCCTCAGTAAAAAAATAAGTGGCGCGATGAATTCCAAACGAATCTAAACCACCGGCATAAGCAAGACTTTCAAATGTTTTTTTATTGGCAGCGCGTAAATTTATTCTTCTTACAAAATCAAAAATACTTTTGTACGGACCGTTTGCTTTACGCTCTTCCACAATTGCAACTACTGCCGCCTCCCCCACTCCTTTTACTGCACCCATTCCAAAACGAATTTGTCCATTTTTATTCACTGCAAACTGATATTGGCTTTCATTCACATCAGGCCCCAGCACAGGTACACCCATGCGCTTACATTCGTCCATAAAGAAAGTGATCTTATCAATGTTACTCAAGTTATGTGTTAAGACAGAGGACATGTATTCACCCGGGTAATGCGCCTTTAAATAAGCTGTTTGAAATGCGACCATCGCATAACAAGTAGAATGCGATTTATTGAATGCGTATTGCGCGAATTTTTCCCAATCGGTCCATATTTTTTCAAGCTTATCAGTAGGTAAACCTTTAGCGGCTGCTCCTTCCATAAACTGGCCCTTCATTTTATCAAGGGTGTACCTGTCTTTTTTACCCATTGCTTTCCGCAACACATCAGCATCTCCTTTTGAGAAACCTGCCAATTTCTGTGAAAGCAACATCACTTGCTCCTGGTAAACAGTGATACCATAAGTATCTGCAAGGTATTCTTCCATTTCAGGAAGATCGTACTCAATTGGTTCACGACCATGTTTACGTGCAATAAATTTTGGTATGTATTCAATAGGACCCGGACGATACAAAGCATTCATTGCGATAAGATCTGCAAACTTATCCGGTTTTAAATTGATCAAATGCTTTTGCATTCCGGCACTTTCAAACTGGAACGTACCATTGGTATCACCACGCTGATACAGTTCAAATGTTTTTGCATCATCCAAAGGAACATCATCAATGGCGATATCTATTCCATGATTTTCTTTTATCAATCTTAAGGCATCACGCATGATAGTAAGCGTTTTCAAACCCAGGAAGTCCATCTTAATAACCCCTGCATCCTCAATTACTCTGCCATCATATTGTGTAATAAATAATTCAGTTTCTTTTGATGCTGCAATGGGTACAATTTCTGTAAGGTCCTTTGGAGCTATGATGATAGCTGAAGCGTGAATACCGGTACCCCGCACCGAGCCTTCCAATATCAAGGCCTCTTTTAATACTGTTGACTGTAAATCATTTCCTCCAAGTATAGCACGCAATTTTTTTACATCTTCCAGATCTTCTTTTGTCAAACCTTCTTTTGTTTCAAGACTTGCTTCACCGGTAAGAGGTGCTTTTAATACACGTTTTAGTTCTATTCCCGGCTTTTCGGGAACTAATTTTGCAAGCATATTTGATTCCTGCAGAGGCAGGTCCATAACCCTGGCTACATCTTTAATGCTCATTTTGGCAGCCATTGTGCCATACGTAACAATTTGCGCTACCTGATTCTTTCCATATTTCTCCACTACATAATCAATTACTTTTTGCCTGCCTTCATCATCAAAATCAGTATCAATATCGGGCATTGATTTACGATCAGGATTCAAGAACCTCTCAAACAGTAAATTGTATTTAATAGGATCTATATTGGTAATGCCGATACAATAAGCAACGGCAGAACCCGCTGCTGAACCGCGGCCCGGACCTATAAACACACCAATATCACGGCCCGCTTTAATGAAATCCGCAACTATTAAAAAATATCCTGCAAAGCCCATTGTTCTAATAGTAAACAATTCAAAGTTCAGGCGTTCTTCTATTTCGGGCGTTAATTCTTTGTAACGTGCTTTTGCACCGGTATAAGTAAGGTGATGCAAATAATCATCCTGTGTTGCAAAATTATCAGGTACCTTATAGTAAGGCAACATAATATCCTGCTTGAGTTTCAGGGGGGTTATCTTATCAACTATTTCATTGGTATTATCAATTGCCTGAGGTAAGTCGCTAAACAAAGAACTCATTTCAGCAGTTGTTTTAAAATAAAACTGGTCGTTGTAAAATGCAAAGCGTTTACCTTTTGAAGACATGGAATCATCATCACCAAAATCTTTCATGGTAGGTGTACTTTGCTTTTCACCGGTATTGATACACAATAAAATATCATGCGCATTCGAGTCAGCCTGGTCCACATAATGCGAATCGTTTGATGCAATTATTTTTACATTATATTTTTGGGCAAACTTTACTAATACTTCATTCACTGTGTTTTGCTCAGGTATATCATGTCGCTGCATTTCAACATAATAATCTTCACCAAAAATATCCAGCCACCATTTGAATTCTTTTTCACCTTCTGCTTCCCCACTTTTTAAAATAGTTCTGGGAACGGATGCGCCTAAACAACAGGTAGTAGCAATTAATCCTTTATGATATTGGAGGATCAATTCTTTATCAATGCGCGGATATTTTCCATAAAGGCCTTCTATATAGCCTAAAGAACAAAGCTTTACAAGATTTTTGTACCCTTCAGCATCCTTTGCTAATAACAATTGATGATAACGTATATCCTTGTCTTCCTTTGTAAATTGACGTTTATGCCGATTTTCCACAACATAAAATTCGCAGCCAACAATAGGTTTTATTTTATTGGGATTTTCCGGAGTATTGTGTTTACCGGCTTCTGCAACAAATTTAAAAACACCAAACATGTTACCATGATCGGTAATAGCAAGCCCACGCATATTATCATTTACTGCTTTTTTATAAAGAGATGAAATATCGGCAGCTCCGTCCAGCAGTGAAAACTGAGTATGTACGTGCAAGTGGGAAAAACTGGTCATTGGTTATTAGTCATTAGTTGTTTGTGGACGCTATACAGATTCGCAATTCGTGAAAATTCGTAATTCGTAGGTACGTAAATTTAACTAATTAAAAGAGTAATTATTATGGTGTTGAAAAATATTAAAAAATGTTTTGACGATGACCAATCAGCCCGATAAACACAGGTAAATCTCTGAACGCAACATAGGAATAATTTTTTCATCTTAATAAATTAATGCCCAATAGAGCTCATTTGCTCTTTTTGAGCTAAATAGCATTGGCTCCCCATAAAAATAATTTTATCGGCGAAAATCTAAGCTTTATCGAAAAATAAATAATACTTTTAGTGAAACTATTTGAGAAAGTTAAGCGTAATAATAGCATTGATTTAAATTTTAATCAACCAACCTTTATGAGACAACTCAAAATATCCAAACAGGTCACCAATCGTGAAACAGCCTCCCTCGACAAGTATTTGCAGGAAATCGGAAAAGTTGACCTTATTACGGCAGATGAGGAAGTTGATCTGGCCCGTAAGATACGCGCAGGCGATCCTTATGCCTTAGAAAAACTAACAAAAGCGAATCTTCGTTTTGTGGTTTCCGTATCTAAACAATATCAAAACCAAGGATTGAGCTTACCTGACCTGATCAATGAAGGTAACCTGGGATTGATCAAGGCCGCTCAACGTTTTGACGAAACCCGTGGTTTTAAATTTATTTCTTATGCTGTGTGGTGGATCCGTCAGTCTATTTTACAAGCTTTAGCTGAACAATCACGTATTGTAAGATTACCACTGAATAAAATTGGTGCTATAAATAAGATCAATAAAACATTTGCTAAGCTTGAACAGGAATTTGAGCGCGAGCCCAGTGCCGAAGAAATTGCGAAAATGCTGGAGATATCTGAACATGATGTAAAGGAATCTATGAAAAATACGGGACGACATGTTTCAATGGACGCACCTTTGACAACAGGAGATGATAATGCAGGCAGCATGTATGATGTGATGGAAGCGGATGACAGTCCAAGCCCTGAAAATGGCTTATTGAATGAATCGTTGCGCCGGGAAATTGAACGTGCTTTACACACATTAACTTCACGTGAGGCAGACGTAGTTAAATTGTATTTTGGATTAAGCGGTGAACACGCAATGACATTAGAAGAGATCGGTGAAAAGTTTGACCTTACCCGTGAACGTGTGCGCCAGATAAAAGAGAAAGCCATCCGCAGATTAAAACATACTTCACGCAGTAAAATTTTAAAAACGTATTTAGGATAATTTTTTTGTGATTTAGTGATTTAGAGGAAACAATTCAGATTGTTTCCTTTTTTTATTTCTACCTTGATCCATAACTTTAACTTTTTCCTTCCGGATCATTCCATGAATCCATTTTTATCCTTTCAATCAACAGGTGATTTTTAAATCCACGGATCATCTTATCCATTTCCAGTTCCCTGGCTTGCATATCAATGAAATCTTTATCCGATAATTCAACGATCGGTTTCAATTTTCCCACAGTTTCTTTCATTTGCTCCAGCATTTGTAAAGATTGAGCCTTGGTTTCCTCATTCATTTTTTCTGCCTGAACTTTATTTTCCATTTCCTGAATATGCATTTCAACAAAAGGGATCATATCCCAGGGATTATTCGGCCTGTTCCATACAAATTCAATATTACAGCGCCGGCATTTATATTTATTATTCTTCCACCCTTTCTCATTTTTATCTATACCTAAAAATTTCAGGTGCGTATTTTTATTACACTTTGGACATTCGGCATTATCTTTTATAAGATTTGTAAGATTTTCACGATTCTGTAAAATTTCAGCTCTGTTCAATGCATGCACATTCAGTTGCTCTGTCAAACGTTCGCAAGCATTGATCACTTGTTTATGCTCCTCGTTCAACTTTCCTTCCTTGATGAGTTTTTCCGCGCGTTTCCTGAAAAAATTCACCAATTTTATCAGCTCTCTTTCGTTTTCCTTTAGATTTTGGTTCATGTTTACTTTTTAAATTCGGGTGGCAAAGCAGCCAATCCTTTTAATACGTCAGGATACCCCGGCTTAAGCTCCAATGCTTTTAACCATACATTGCGGGCTTTTTCATAATCACCGGACATGTAATTGGCGCCACCCAGATCGTACCAATAACGTGGATTTGTAGGATCTACCTCTATTGCTTTTTCAATTAATATCATGGCTTCTTTTGGCCTTTCTGAACCAACAGCCATTGCCTGATTATAATATGCATTTCCAAGCAATGGATAAACAGATGTTAAAAAAGGATTATTCGGATAAATAGATCTTGCAATGTCCCAATTGGCACGTGCTTTTTCATACTCCTTTAATTTAAAATAAGCCACACCTATATTCAGATATCCATTTACGTATTCTTTATGGATAGAGATCGCCTTACTTAAATGTTCTATCGCTTTATTAACCAGTTCAGTTTCCCGCGATTTGTTTTCGGGTTTATCGGATAAAGTTATGTATGCCTTACCGGCATTTCCATTTACTAGTGCACTATTGGGAACTGTTTTAGCATCCGCAACAAAAAGTATATCATCGTTTTTCCATTGGGCATTTCGCTGGATAACTTTTGCAGCACACCAGGTACAAACTAAAAGTGCCAGGGTAATACCCGTCACTTTTGGGACTATCGGAGATTTTAATTTTTCCAGTAACCAATTTAAGAAAACAGCAATTATCACAGCAAATCCAAATGATGAATGATATATCAAACGTTCACCCATTGTTGCACCAATGTCCATCAATAAGTTACAAATCAAAGCCAGGTGTATCAAATAAAAGGCTAATGCAAAAGATAAAATATTACGTTTAAAAAATAATACCACTGTTGCAATTATCATTGATAGGTGAAGAATTATAGAAAACCATACCCAACCGTTTGAAAAATTAGTATAAGGAATGGTATTGTATGAATAATCTGCGGAAAGAGGATGAGGATAAAATAATAATCGTAAATAGTGGTTCAGGATTTCTATTCGGGTTGCCAATTTTTCAGATGCAGTGGCAAACTTGAATGGATTATTAAGTACATCCGGATTTTCAGTGGTGCTTCCCACTCCTACAATGGAATAACGGATAAGTAAATATAATATTGCAACCACAAAAAACGGCATTGCCGTTCTCATACTTTGTTTCAGGGAATCGCCTTTAACTATGTATAACAGCATTGGGATCAATATCAATAAGGTAATGGCATATTCTTTTGAAAGGAAAGCTAAAAAATAAAACAGCATTCCATAAAATAACTGTGTTATTTTTTTTGTTTCACGATAACGAAAAACGGCAATAAAGGTGAGTATCACGAATAAGAAAGATAAAATCTCATCCCTGCTTTTTACATTAGCGATTACTTCGGTATGGATGGGATGAATTAAAAAGATCAAACAGGCAATAAATGCAACCAGCGGGGTGTCTTTAAAAATATAGTTTTGCAGAAAATACAACAATACTACAATTGACAGTATATAAAAGATCACATTTAGAATGTGTCTTACTGTGGCAATATCCGTAACGGGTTTATCTTTTGCTTTGCTTCCGAATAATTGCTGTTCAATTGCAAATGTAACAATGGATAAAGGGCGATAACGGCCGCCTGAAAGCTGTTGTTTTGCATTCATTGATCTGTAAAAACTATCATAAGCATCCGTACTGAGTATTTTGGGAATACCCCTGAAACCCTGTTGTACATATTCATTTTTTTCGATAACAATCCCATCGTCCAAAGCATATTCATTAAAAAACGAATTAGAATAAAAGATCAAACCAATGATAACAAGTACAATTGACTGTATTTTAAAATTTCCAAATTCCAAAGCACTACCCTGAATAATAGGTGGCAACACAACCTCTTTCACATCCGAAGAACCCGCCTTGGCTTTTTTTATCTTATGTTTCGTCATTTGCTTTGGTACAGTTTATGAGGGAAAAGAGCATCAAAATTTTATTTCTTTACTTTGTGCTAATGTAAAAATAAACTTTATTTATAAACGTATCTAAATATTTTTTTTTGAAAGATCTTTTTAAAAATAAAATTTTACTGCTCACACTGGCAACGGTTCTGTTTATTGTTGCGTTTTTTCTCCATCGCCCATTTTCAGATGATACATCCTCAGCTGTCAGGGATTTTGAAAGGGTATTGCATAAAAAAGAAAAGCGTTTAGAACAAGAAATGCTGATACTGGCCAAGCGAGCAGAAACACAAAATGACCAGGCTCTTTTTTCTGACAAACCTGATTATTATAATTCTTTACTTGAAAAAGAAGGCTTGGCGCTATTGATATATGAGAACGATACTTTAAAATTTTGGAGCGATAATTCCATAGCCGTCGAGAACTGGATCAAAGAGGTTTGCCTGGACACCAGAATGGTAAAATTGCATAATGGCTGGTTTGAGGTCATGCGTCCAAATACAAATTCTGCCACGACCAAAACAATTGTAGGCCTGATTCTGATCAAAAATGAATATCCCTATCAAAACAACTATTTAATTAATGATTTTCAAAAGGATTTTAATGTTGCTGCTGAAACTAAATTAATTACAGATCCTTTTCTTGGAAAAAAAATATCGGATCCAAACAATATAAAAAATTATGAAGGGGATTATTTATTTTCTTTAAAATTTGACACTGCGATCGACTCCCTTTCTCTACTCTCCTATATCTCTGCAATATTAAATTTAACAGCGTTCATATTTTTTATTTTATTTTTAAATATCTTTTGTCTATCGATCAAACAAGTCAATAAGAATTCTTCTATCCTGTTATTTATTTTTTTAGCTATCGTTTTCAGGTACTTATCAATTAGATTTTCATTTCCTGAGAATTTCTATGATTTTGATTTGTTTAACCCCAAAATATATGCCGATGCAAGTTCAATATGGCTTTCTTCTCTTGGAGATCTGTTAATTAATGTGCTATTACTATTCTATCTATCATATGTATTATTTAAAGAATATGTTTTTGATAATTTATTTACACGGCTGAAAAGTCATAATAAATTACTGATTGCATTACTGATATTTCTTTTATTCTTTTGGCTTTCCTGGATAATTACAAGCTTATTTACCGGCTTGATCAAAAACTCCGGCATTCCATTTAGTATCAATAATTTTTTCAGTCTTAACCAATATAGCTATATAGGGATTATTATTATCGGTATACTGCTCTTTGTGTATTTTTTATTTGCCGATAAAATGGTATCGGTATTGAAACTTTTGGAATTAGACAATAAACAATACATCCTGGTTTTCTTAATTTCTGCGGCTATTCACACCATCATTTCGCATTTATTTGGAACCCTTGACCTGATCATCATTTTTTGGCCATTTGCACTTATACTTTCCATTGCCTTAATTAAACAGCAACAACCTAAATATCCTTTTTCAGGAATTATATTTTTAGTTTTTCTATTCTCATTATATGCTGTACATATATTTATCAAACACACAGGAATAAAAGAAGTAGAGAACCGTAAGGTGTATGTAGAAAAACTAGCCGCAGAACAAGACCCTGTCGCGGAACTTTTATTTCGCGATATAGAAAAAAAAATTCAACAGGATTCTGTTTTAGTTTCTTATGTTACCGGTATTGAAAAACAAACTGCTGAATTTGAAAAACGATTAAAACAGCAGTATTTCAGTGGATTTTGGGAAAAATATGATGTACGAATTGCTTTATTTGACAGCATGTGTGTGTCAATCATACAATCACCTAATCTTGTATTTGACAACAATTTATACTTTGATGAATTAATTAAAAATAAAGGTGTACCAACCACGAGTGAACATTTATATTTTTTAAAAAATGTTTCAGGAAAGATCAGCTACCTCGCAAAACTTCCTCTTTATAAAAATTTCAAAACGCTTTCAAAATGTGGAACATTATACATTGAACTGGATGCTAAATTCATTTCAGATGAAATTGGATTTCCGGAATTACTGTTAGACAGAAATGTTGGTTTATCGCAGGAATTAAGCAACTATTCTTATGCAAAATATAAACACAGCCAACTGATCAGCCAATATGGAAAATATGCCTATAACTTTTCGGGGAAAGATTTTGATCTTTCCACAAATGAATATGTTTTTATAGACAAAGAGGGATATAATCACCTTCTTTTTCGTCCGGATCCGGAAACATTAATTGTCCTTAGTAAACAGATTGATGCCGCCATTGATAAAATAACTGTTTTCTCCTATTTGTTCGCATTCTTTAGTTTACTGCTACTCTCCATTTTATTTTTAAGACAAATGTCTTCGGGTACATTATTAGATAGTTTCAGTCTAAAATACCGAATACAGGTTGTACTTGTTTTTATTGTTTTAATATCACTTGCTTTGTTTGGGGGAGGAACCATTTATTATATAAAACAGCAATTTGAAATAAAAAATCAGGCTAACATTAATGAAAAAATACATTCTGTATTGATTGAAGTTGAAGGCAAATTATCTTCGGAAAATAAATTAAATACTAATCTTGCAGATTATGTTTCCTTTATATTAAAAAAATACTCTTCCATATTTTTCACGGATATTAATTTATATGATACACAAGGAAATCTTTATGCATCATCGCGTTCAAAGGTTTTTGATGAGGGATTAACATCAAAAAAAATGAATCCCGAAGCTTTTTTACAGCTGGCTATTTTTGGGAAAACAGGATTTATACATGATGAACGTATTGGGAAATTGGAATATTTATCCGCTTACATTCCATTCAAAAACAAGGAAGGTAAATTACTAGCCTACCTTAATCTGCCTTACTTTGCAAAACAAAGCGAATTAGAAAAAGAAATTTCAGGTTTCCTGGTTGCCCTCATCAATATTTATGTTTTATTATTTGCTCTGTCGATCATCACTGCCATTTTTATTTCAAATTATGTTACCAAACCGCTTAAACTTATACAGGATAAACTGAGTAAAATTAAATTGGGAAAAACCAATGAACCCATTGACTGGAAGGATGAAGATGAGATAGGCAACCTGGTAAGGGAATACAATCGGATGATCCTTGAGCTTTCCAACAGCGCCGAATTGCTTGCAAAATCAGAGCGGGAAAGCGCATGGCGGGAAATGGCTAAACAAGTGGCTCATGAAATTAAAAATCCATTGACCCCAATGAAATTAAGCGTTCAGCATTTACAAAGGACCTGGAAAGACAATGCTCCCGACATGGATCAAAAAATGGAACGTTTGACTCAAACCATTATCGAGCAGATAGAAACACTTTCATCCATTGCAACCGAATTTTCCAATTTTGCCAAAATGCCAAAAACACATTTGGAAAAAATCGATATACAGGAAATTTTATTGAATAGCATAGCTTTATTTCACAACACAGAAAATATACATATTGATTTTACAAATGAATGCTTTGGCGAGGCTATTGTCTTAGCTGATAAAGAACAATTATTGCGTGTATTTAATAATCTTTTAAAAAATGCCGTGCAAGCAATTCCTGAAAATAAAGAGGGGAAAATTAATGTTATTCTTAAAACTGAAAAACAACAAGTGCTTATCAGCATAACTGATAATGGAATGGGAATCAAGGATGATGTTTTAGACAAGATCTTTGTTCCCAACTTTACCACTAAAACAGGTGGAATGGGTTTGGGTTTGGCAATGGTTAAAAATATCCTGGAAAGCAGTGGAGGTAAAATATGGTTTATTACCAAAAGCGGCATTGGAACTACATTTTACGTTTCTCTTACATCTGACAATACCGCTTAATTTCTACATATCTCCAATCAAACTTTTTGTATATTCGCTCCATGGGAGCCCCTTCAGGGTAACCAATTCGAAACCGGATTGATATGAACCGTCCAATAAGAGTTTTAATAGCAAAAGTGGGGCTTGACGGACATGACCGTGGAGCAAAAGTTATCGCTTCATTTTTACGTGATGCCGGCATGGAAGTAATCTATACCGGATTGCGACAGACCCCTGAAATGGTTGTAAATTCAGCCTTACAGGAAGATGTGGATGCTATAGGCATTAGTATTTTATCAGGCGCTCATAACACTGTTTTTCCTAAAATAATATCTTTAATGAAGGAAAAGGGACTGACAGATGTACTGCTTACCGGAGGCGGGATTATTCCTGAAAAGGATATGCAGCAACTCAACAAACAAGGCGTAGGTAAATTATTTCCTCCCGGAACTGATACCAAGGAAATTATTGAATACATTACTGATTATGTAAAAGAACACCGTAACTTTTAATACAAATTTGCATGACTTTTGAAAATCTTTTAACCACAACTGACAATGGTATTTTAACCATTACCATTAATCGTCCCGATAAATTAAACGCATTGAATAAAAAGACAGTTGCCGAGATTGGCGAAGCTGTAAAAAATGGAGTATCCGACAATGCAGTAAAAGCAATTATAATAACCGGCGCCGGTCCTAAGTCATTTGTTGCAGGTGCTGATATCGCAGAATTTGTGGGACTTTCCGTTGAGCAGGGAATGGCGTTGGCAAAAGCAGGACAATCCGTTTTTAAGCAAATTGAAACCAGTCCAAAACCTGTTATTGCTGCTGTTAACGGCTTTGCCCTTGGTGGTGGATGTGAATTGGCAATGGCCTGTCACTTACGTATTGCCAGTGAAAATGCAAAATTCGGTCAGCCTGAAGTGAACCTGGGTTTGATCGCGGGATATGGAGGAACTCAGCGCCTGATCCAGTACATCGGCAAAACAAAAGCAACCGAATTGCATATGACGGCTGACCTGATCACTGCTGAACAGGCACTGAATTTAGGTTTGGTAAATTATGTTGTACCACAGGACCAACTGATGGCCAAATGCCTGGAGATCATCGAAAAAATAAAAAGTAAATCTCCAAAAGCTATTACAGGAGTTATTAATAGTGTAAATGCATATTTTGAAAATGGTGTTGACGGGTTTGACACAGAAATAAAAGAGTTTGGAAAATGCTTTGGGACTGAAGATTTCAAAGAAGGGACAAGCGCATTTTTAGAAAAAAGAAAAGCTAATTTTACCGGTAAATAAGTTATCGGTTATCGGTTATCAGTTATTAGGACCAACCAACCTTTAACTGTAACTATTAACCATTAACTGATAACCATTAACTTAAACAAGTGGCCCTCAAAAAACTCGCCTCACAAACCGCTGTTTATGGATTACCT
>JBQTHQ010000041.1:0-22902 GCA_052389695.1 Bacteroidota bacterium
GCCAATCATATTACAGAACAACAGGATCATAGCAATACTTGTGATGATGATACTTGCTTCTCCTTTTCCTTCGGCACCAATAAAACGCGACAGTACAATTACGATCACCAGGTTCAATAAAGCAATGATCACTTTAATCCCAAATGTGGAAACCAGTTTTTTTAGCATCTAATTTTTTTATTTGAAAGCAATCGCACTTTCTTGATAAACTCGAAATGACCATGTGCGGAGCCACTGCGAGCTTGTCGAGAAGTTGGTGCATAGGCTTTTAACGGGTTCATTTATTTGGCTTTATAAATAATTTTTACGTGAATCGACTCTTCCCAATAATGTTTAGTGTATGCCCCCGGAATGTAGCTCCAGATCTTTCCAATAAATTTAGACAACATTCTTAAAAGCAAATTAGTTGAATATAAAGACGAATGCCCTGTCCGGGTTTCATTCAAATAATATAATTTATATATAAACGAGGAAAAAGGTTTGAAATTCCTTTTTTCTTTAAAGATCAAATGATTTTCCTTTTGTGTTACAATCCATTTATGAAATGGTTCATTCAGAAAAAATTCATCAAAAGGTCCCGGAGTTTCAATATATCCGCGTTTTCCCACGCGTGCCAGTTCTTTGCAAAATTGTTCAGGGTCATCAATATGCTCTGCGATATGCGATGCAATTACAAGATCAAACTCTTTATCATTAAAAGGCATGTGCAATGCATCACCCACCACCATTTTTTTATCGGGAGGAATACTGGCTTTTTTTCCTGAACGATGTTCCGTTTCATTCAATTCATTATCAATTAATACATTGGCCCTTCGGTTGGGACGATGTCCGCTTCCTACATCCAGTACATCCCAGTCGGGCTCAATGTTTAATTTTTTTCCTGATAAACCAACCGTGAATCTTTTAATGATGGGTTTATAAATTTCATAAAATTGTTTACCAATGATCTGATAATTAAATTTTGTGCTGATATAATTATTTAATTTTTGAGCATCGTAATTTTTGTAAGAGGAGATCATTTGAAGAATAGCCTGTTCCAATAACTGTTGATCTCCTTTTTCAATT
Source organism: Bacteroidota bacterium (assembly GCA_052389695.1). Classification (GTDB taxonomy): domain Bacteria; phylum Bacteroidota; class Bacteroidia; order 2-12-FULL-35-15; family 2-12-FULL-35-15; genus 2-12-FULL-35-15. The sequence goes on from JBQTHQ010000041.1 coordinate 1,066, forward strand.
AAGATCCCATGATCAGAAGTGATAAATTCTTCCGGTCCTCCGCAAATTGTTGATATAACAGGTTTTCCATTCGCCAGTGCTTCTGCGGAAACAACTGAAAATGTTTCATAATTGCTATTGATCACAACAAAATCAATTTGCTTTAAAAAGTTATATACATACTCATTGGTATGCCTTCCGTGAAAAAAAATAAATTTATCGGTCAATTGCAATGAGTCCGAAAGTTGGGTAAGCATTAGTTTGTCGGGTCCGTCACCAATGATATGATATTCAATATTAGGATTTTGTTTTGAAACCATTGAAATCGCTTTTATGACTCCGCTGATGTTTTTATGAGGATCCGCCAGATCGGCAATGGTCAGAATTTTTATTTTTGAATTATTGGAAGGAGCAGGGAGTTCAATATTTTCAATAATATTAGGAACAACAGCATAATTATTGTCCAAGCCTAATTTTAACATCTTTTCTTTTAAACTGCTGGACACAGTTGTTACTGCATCCGCATTTTTAATGATATTTTTTGTGAGCCATTTTTTTAAGAACGAACTTTTATCATAGCTTCCGGAAACATATCCCGTCCAATGCTCCGTAACTACATAAGGAATTCCTTTTATTTTTTTGATCATCAGTGCAATGAGTCCGGGCCGGTTAAGCACATTCACATGAATGAGGTCAATTATTCCTAAATTTTTTTGTGCTTCTTTTATTCCGATCCTGTTTGCTTTTAAGTAACGGTAAGTATTGATTAAGAAATACAAGATCGATCTGTTCTTTTTATAATAAACCGTTATTTCTGTAAAACCTTGTTCTTTGGATATGATCGTTTCATAAGTTGTTGAGATGCTGCTGTCGGCACAGGTATATAGAACATTCACATTACAATAATTAGAAATAGCTTTTGCATGTTTACGCACAAATACGCCCAATTGCGGATCAAATTTATTAGGATACCATTTGGTTAAAAACAGAATGTTGTAACGCATATTGTTTATTTGACCGCTAACTTAGCTTTTTACTTTTTAACCGGATAGAATTACCAATTACAATTACATCTGAAAAAGCCATTGACAATGCCCCGATCATTGGATTTAATAATCCTATGGCTGCAATGGGTATTGCAACAATATTATAAAAAAATGCCCAGAATAAATTTTGTTTGATCGTAATGAGTGTATGTTTGCTGATGAGCCGGGCTTCAATTAATGTTAATAGGTCATTGTTCTTCAATAAAATAATTTGTGCAGATTGGATGGCTACCTGTGTGGCATTGCTCAGTGAAATCCCTACGGTTGCTTTTGCCAGGGCCGGAGCATCATTAATGCCGTCGCCTACCATGGCCGTAGAATTTTCTTTTACGAATTTATCGATCAACTCCAGTTTCTGTACGGGGCTTTGTTCGCTGTATATTTTTTCAATGGCTGCTTTCTGTGCAAACGCTTCGCATTTTTGCTGCTGATCGCCGCTCAATAAAACGGTAGAGATTCCCTGCCTGTGTAGTTCATGAATAGTTTCTTTCACATTCGGCCTTAATTCATCCTCCATATCCAATGTTGCCATTAGCCGGCCATTTTTAAGTACATATATATTATGATCATTTTTTTTTGTAAGATGTGCAGCTATTTTATAAGATCCTATGATATAAGAATTGTTCTCATCATCAGTTCCCGATACTCCAGATCCTTTTTCTTCTTTAACAGAGTTAAATTTTTTTGTTGCCGGTACACCTTTTAATTCATTCACTATTGATTTGGCAATAGGATGGGAGGAATGTTGTTCCAATTGAAATAAAACTCCTTGTACTTCATCTTTGGAATTATCATCTATACAGTTAATATTTTTTATTTTAAAATTTCCTGTGCTCAGGGTTCCCGTCTTATCAAACACAATGGTTTTAATTTTCGCGAATGCTTCCAGTGTATTTCCACCTTTAATCAGGATTCCCTTTTTTGCAGCCCTCCCAATGCCCACCATTACCGCTGTTGGTGTGGCTAATCCCATGGCGCAGGGACAGGAAACAACCAATACAGCAATACTGCTCATCATGGCATCGCGGACAGATATATGAAATACCAGGTATGACAGCACAAAAGTGAGTATGGAAATACCCAATACAACCGGAACAAAAATGGCGCTTATTTTATCGCCCGTTTTTTGGATGTCTGGTTTATTTTGCTGCGCTTTTTTAACCAGTTCAATAATCTTTGCCAGTACTGTTTGATCACCGATACTTTCGGCCCTCATCCTGAAATTACCTTTTACAACAATGGTTCCCCCAATGATCTTATCTGAACCATTTTTTTCTATAGGAATACTTTCACCGGTGAGCATTGATTCGTCAATACTTGCTTCACCCGAAATGATCTCACCGTCAGCGGGCACTTTATCACCGGTGTTTACCTGTAAAATAGCTCCAATAGGAATATTTTTGACCTCAATTTCAGATATCACTTCTTTTCCAAGCTGAAGGCTCACAAGTTTAGCGGTATTTACCTGCATTGCGGTGAGATCCTGTATGGCTGAAGTGGTTTGTTTTACGGAACGATGTTCCAATACATTGCCAAGCAAAACAAGCGTGATAATGGTAGCGGTAGTTTCAAAAAATAAATAGTTATGAGAACCGGCAGCAGTATATAAATAGATTCCAATAATGCTATATATAAATGCGGCTGATGAACCGATAAAGATCAGCACATCCATATTAGGAACCCCTGTTTTAACAGATCCCCAGGCACTTTTGCCGAATTGCAATATGCCAATAACAAATACAGGCGTACAAATCATGAGTTGTATATATGGGTTGTTCAGAAAAAAATCGTGGCTGAAAAGCATGTGAGAAAAGAACAATACAATTGTAAAGGGCAGGGTAAAATAAAATCGTTTTTCAATTCGGGAGATTTTGCCGGTATTTACAGATACCAGTTTGCTATCAATCACTTTATAGCCAAGTTCAGTAATGCTATCAATGGCAGTTTTTAATTTACCTGTATTATTTAAAAAAAAAGTGGCCTCTCCGGTGGCAAAATCCACATATACCTCTTTCATCCCTTTTTTTTCGAGGTTTTTGGTGATGCTCATGGCGCAGTTGGAGCAATCCATGCCTTCGACCTGAAGCGTTATACGTGTTGATTTTTCAGTCATTTATATAGATACGAAGTTAAAAATAATTTATTTGTGAGACTCAAATTTTATGAGTATAACGAAATAAAATTTGTTAGCCGAACAATGCCGCCAAAGGCGGGAGCGAGGCAAATACTCCCCTACTTGTGACGAATCAAAATAATAAATTGCCAAAAATATCCCGCTGCTCTGCGCTGGAGATTCATTGCCTTAATTCAAAATATTTTGTTGATACAGTTTCAGTAACTCTAAAAAACCATATCTTTGCAAACTCAAATTCATGGTGGCCATAGTTCAGTTGGTTAGAATATCGGTTTGTGGTACCGAGGGTCGTGGGTTCGAGTCCCATTGGCCACCCAAAAAGCTCCTTTTTAGGAGCTTTTTTAATTAAATGTTAGCACGAGAAGTTTATCCCGAGCGAAGCCGAGGGGAGTCCCCCGCCTTTGCTTTTAGCAAATTCGGGCAGGCATTGGCCACCCAAAATAAAAGCTCTCCGGATTTTTCCGGGAGCTTTTTTTATATAAAATAATCTGAAATTTTAAATTTGCAATTTGAAATTATTTTTTCTTCCCCTCCAACCACTTATGAAAAGGGATAAGCTCTGAAGTGTAATGTTCCCAGGATAGGGGAGTATCTTTCGCGGATAATTCGTCCAGCATTTTTGTAACTGCGGTATTTTTTGAGCGGAACTCAAAATTATCTTTTTCCAGTTCACGTAATGTTTTTACAATTAATACATCCCTTGGGCTTATTTCATCGCTTTTGGCGGCCCGCTCCATGTATTTGCGTAATGATTCCAATGAACGTTCCGCTTCATCATTTTTATTTAATTCAATAAAAAGCATAATGTTGAGTATGCGTAAGGAAACATTCCAGCGTGTTTTATCTTTTTCAATTTCAAGGGGTGTTTTTAATAGCTCCAAGGCTTCTTTATATTTGTTAGCAATAAATAAAGCACAAGCTTGAAAATATACATATTTAGATGCTCGGAACTCCCCCGAATCGACAAGAGATTGATTTGAAAGTTCCTCAATGCATTTAAAAGCTTGTTTCCAATTATTGCCATATAAATTGGCATATAACTCCTGTTTTTTTGAAATAAAATAACTAAAACTTTTTTCAATATAATATTGCTGTGCTTTTTTAGCATCCATTGCAGCAGATTCATAATTACCCATGTAGGTTTTAAATTGGGATAAATTATCAAGTATAAAACCTATCCTTTCGCTGTAATAAATTGCTTTTTTCTTATTTAACAAAGCAATTAATTTATTACAATACTCAATGGCTTTTATATAATTTTTTTTTCGTTCGAATAGAGCAAAATATAGGATATGTAAATAAAAATTAACTTGATGTGACCCTGTTTTTTTGTAATCAGTTTCCATTCGTTGAATGGATAATTGAAAATGTTTACCGAGTTCTTTTTCAGTAAGGGATTTAACAAAATCATTATTTAATATAAGACGGTAATAACAGTCTGCTGAATAATTCACAGCTTTCTGACATTGATCATAAAAAATAACTTCTTTATTGATTTCATCAAATTCTTTTATTCCTGACCGTATACCTTTTCTATACTTTTTAAAAGTCAATACTTCCACCAATATTTCATAAAAGTCATATATTTTGGCTTCCCGGATAATTTCATTAGACAGATGATCGAGCGTAAGAGTACGTTTTTGATTTAGTGATCTGTGAAGAATTCGTAATAAAAGAAGTTTTTTTTTGAGCTTAAATTGTATTTGATCCCGTTCTTCAAAAACATTTTTGTTATAAATATTACTATCAAGAGTAAGAGCCTCCGTTACCGTTTCATACAAGCGTAACTTTAACGATGCAATATTTTTTGTTCCCGTACTTTTAATAAGCACTGCTTCGGAAATGTTTTTTTCTTTGTTAGCTGTAATATAACGAAACAGTATCAGTTGTTTTGATTCAGCCGAATTAGTTTTGCAGGCGCTTAGAACCTTAAGAATATGATCTTCTGCTGTTCTTGTTTCATGATCATTCAAACTTTGGATAAAACTAACAATGTGTGCATTTGCCATAATTATCTTTTTGTTTACAATAATAAATCATTTTTCATAAATGATTTATAAAACTTATTGCCTTAAAATAGAAATATCTCAACTGTATCACATATACTTTTCCCCATAACCTTTAAACATATATTATTTTTTTTGTTCTGATTTTATTCTCAGGCTTCTATAACCATTGATAATATTGACTTTTTATTGATGCAATTATGGGTGCCGATTTGTCCATGGTACAGAAAAATATAGTGTACAACTTTGTCGCGGCAAAATAATACCGGAAGAATGAGAATATTACAGCAACTGGCTGAAGCCGCTAAAACCAGCGATCAGGCCTTATCAGAACTATTAAGATTAATAATGATTTAATTAGATAGGTTATGGATGCCATTGAAAGAGATGAACTACTCAAACGGTTAAAAAACCTGATAGCGCTTAACACTCCCGGAACAGCTGTAGTAATTGCGAAAAGAATAACTGTTTCGAGGCGCACGTTATTCCGTTTAATGGAGCATTTAAGGATACGGGAACAGCAGGATATTAAATTCTGCAAGAAACGAAAATGTTATCATTTTACAGATGATGGATAATTTTTTTAGAAGAGTGCCAGATTTTGGCATTATGATGTTGTACACTTGCATCCGCATAATAACAACAAAACTAATAGCGGATAATTTATTAATCATTTATAAAGTGTTATTGAAATTAAAGATCTTATCATCAATAACAAAAATTGCATGATTTATTATTAGTGAAACAAAACCGTTATTGATTTTACATGAAAATAGTTAAGCTGGCAATAGTAGACTCTCATCAAATGTTTCGTGAGGGAATGATTGTACTGATAGGAAAATGTACTAAGTTAAAAGTTGTTATTTCGGCATCCAATGGAAAAGAATTGATTGAAAAAATAGCAGAAGAAAGACCGGACGTTGTATTAATGGATCTTGACATGCCGGTAATGGATGGCTTTGAAACAACTGATTATTTAAAGAAAAACTACCCGGACATTAAAATTCTTATCCTGACAACGCACAATGATGAGGAAGCCATCCATTACCTGATCCGTGCGGGCATACATGGATATATTTTAAAGAATAATAACTTTCAAGTCATAACCGATGCTATTTATCAGGTGGTTAAAAACGGTTATTATTTCAATAATAAAATTTCAAAATATTTGGTGCAGGAATTGACAGCTGCTAAAAAAATTATAAGAAGTTTTAAAAAAAATTATTTAACCCCAAGAGAAATTGAAGTAATAAGAATGATTTGCCGGGGTTACACAAACAAAGAGATTGCAGTCAGCCTGAATGTGAGCTTTAGAACCATAGATGGTCACAGGGAAAAAATCCTATCTAAAACAAAAGCAAAGAACACTGCTAATATTGTCATGTTTGCTATTAAAAATAACCTTATTGCAGTTATTAAAGAGAAAAAATTATCCTTCCCTTTTATCAATTCTTGCTAAAAAACGGGTGAAAACACCTGTTTTTACAAAAGGGGTGTTTTCACCCGTTTTTTTTTCTGTTAGATAGTCTAGTTTTGCTCGAATAATTTCAGTGAAAAATTCAGAATTATATTCTTTTTAAAAATACATTCTATGAAAACAATCAAATTAATTATATCGCTTTGTACAGCATGTAATTTTCTTTTCAGTACAAAAGCAATTTCACAAAACGTGAATGAATTCACAGGAGGTTTTTCCCATTCTGTTCCTTTAATAACAGTACCCAGTCCTTATGGACCGGGTGTATCTATAGGTGCAGGATATGGTGCGGGTATTGGAGTTAACCAAAAGGCATCAGAAATTGGTTTAGGCTGGGATATTAATTTAGGAGGTGTTATCAGCAGAAATGTTTCAGGCATTCCTGATGACTGGAATGGAGCTGTCATTGCCGACCCCTTAAAAGCAGGATTTAAAACACAGGGAGGAGTGATGTATTTTAATAATTCCAGCAATTATAATCGTGAGAGTATGGATTTCTATAAATCAACTTATAAAATGAGCTCTTCGAAATTTTATTTTCCGGATTATGATAATTATTCTGTTACGGGTCCCGGAATTGGAGGCTCATTAAAACCGCATTTATTTGACTTTGCTTCCACAAAGCTGAATGTTGTGTATAATGTAAATGATCCTGCGGTGGCATATGAGATAGACGCTACCTATAAATTTAAGAAGAAAATGCAATTTAACTTAGAGGGGGATTATGCAGGAAATTTTAAATCAAGGCATTATCCCGGCACACCAGTTGGTGTCGGAACTACATTACGCTACCCCGGATATAATTATGTTATAAGCGATGCAGAATATACAAACAAAACAACAGCTTATGCCGGAGTGGGTACTGTTGGTTTTGATACGCTTACTAACCGTTTGGCTACAGCAAAATTTGTGGAATATTTTACGAATGACAGTATCAATGATGATTACGTGGTAAATGGGTTCACTAATATTCCTGATTTACCAAATCGTACAAGCACCGATTATGAGATGGATGGCATTGGAGCATTCCGGATCACTGACGAATCAGGATTTGTATATTATTATACCCAGCCTGTTTATACAAACTTTGTTATACAGGGAAATTATCCTTTAGATAATAATTATATCCCAAAAGCATATACTTCAGGTGATACAACAAGAGTAACAGATGGGAACGGAAATTATTACATTAAAGATGAAGGTTTAACTATAGCTAATGATACTAATGCATTCATGATCGAGTGGAAGCAAAATAAAAGGTATGCTTATAACTGGCTATTGACAGCTGTTACAGGACCTGATTATGTAGATACCGATAATAGCAGGACCGTAAATGATGGAGATAAGGGATACTGGGTAATATATGACTGGCAATTATGGACAAAAAATTTTACAAAGCGAATTCCTGAATATGGTTTCAATTATTCGTTTAGTTCAGATGAAAATGATAATACACAGGACCTGGATATTACAAATACAAGTAAAATTAGCGGGAAATATGGAACATTTTCTAAATATGACCAGGAGGTTTATTATTTAAATAAAGTTCAAACCGCAAGCCATACTGCTATAATGGTACGTGACGTGCGTCTTGATGAATACAGCAGCCAACCTTATTATTATGACAATCAGAAGAATACTACTTTTAATATGACCGATGCCAACGGAACAACGAAAACTTCCAATTTCGGAACCTTATACGATGATGGTGATGCAGCAGGAAATTATGGGATAAATAAAAATCTAACAACTACAATATCTACACCAGGTACTGATAGTATTACCGTTCGATTTAATTCATTTGTTATGAGTGATGTTAACGATGTAGTAAAAATTTTGGATGGAAGTGATAATATTCTTGTAACATATTCAACAAGTAATTTACCTCCTGCTACCGGAGCAACATTTAATCATAGTACAATAAAAATTAACGAAACTACTAATGGCTCCGGTGTTGCAGCAGGTTTTCGCTTAAGCTGGGCTTCTACAATTCATCCTACAGTGGTACCGCAATTAAAGCTGAGTCGAATTATTCTATTTGCCAATAAAGAATTTGCAACCTTACCGGGCCCTGATTCTACTTCAGCATTTAATATTTCTACTACTGTAGGTTCATTTGATGTCAGTACCTCTGGAATTGGTAAAGGCAAGTTCTATAATGAAACATGGTACAATCATACTTTAAATAAAAACAGGATTGAATCTAAGTCGATACAAACTGTTGAATTCAATCAGGATTACAGTTTAGCAAGAAGGTATGCAGGTAATGTAAAAACAACGGTTTGTGCTACAGATAAATTAAGCGCTCCTCCCGATGTTGTAAAAGGTATCACTGTACCAAGTGCAAATTATACATCCAGCGGAAAATTGACCCTAAATGAAATATTGACCTATGATGTAGGACATGTAAAAACCGTTCCTTCCGTTTTATTTGATTACAATAAATCAGTTACAACTGACAATCCCAATTATAATCCGGTTAAAGTAGATTACTCAGGTTTTTATAAAAGTGATGCCAGTGTGCAAGGGTATAGCGGATATACTACCTCTATCTCCAAAGATTCTACCGATGCCTGGAGCCTTCGAAAAATTACCAGTCCTATGGGGGGCATCACAGAAATTACTTATGAATCAAATGAATATGAAAAAGTATTTGATGGTGTTGGTGGCTTTAAAGGACCATCCAAAATGTATATGATAAAATCTGTTTCATCACTGAATGGCCATGAATGTAATTATGTTCTGGAGGAGGATGTAACAACTCCCGGTGATTTTACAGCTTTAAAAAACAGCCAATATACTCCGGGAATGGTAAAACATATGTTCGTTCCTTTTGTTAGTGCTGTTGATTTTCAATATAAGTATATAAATAGTGATACGTTTACTTTCTCTGGTTCACAATTACTTAATATTCAAAAATTTTATGTTGCTGCAAATTTGGGAAATAATTATGAGGATTTGAGGAGTAGTTCAGATCGATGGACTTTCATAGGCAATGATTGGAAATACACGGGAAATGGCTATATCCATTTTGATCTGCCGGTTGGAACAATAGCTTATGGAGGAGGCCCACGTGTAAAATCTATCGTTACAAAAAATGGAACAACAGATGCTTATACTAGGGAATATACCTATACAGGAGGCGTAGCTCCTATGGAGTTTGACCGTTTTGCAGAAGAAAAGAAAACGGCAGCTACCGCTAGTAATGCTGCACACTATCTAAAATTACGTCCTGCAGAATATGATCATAACCGTATGGGACCCGGTATAGGATACACAACAGTAACAGTAAAAGATAAAGGACAAAATAATACTTCCAATGGTTCCCTTACAACCACATTTGTTACTTCGGACAAGGATATTGATAATTTTAAATTTAACATTCAATTCACTTCAGACACAACTTCTCATTGTTTCTGTAGCTGTCTTGGCGGACCTGACTGTGCTCCTGGAAGTTGTGATGCCTATCGTGATAGTACATACATCATTGAAGTGGTGGATAAGTTCAGCGGATATTGGGGACAAGTAAAGGAAATGCAAACTATAGATGTAAATGATAATATTTTATCACGAACAGTAAATACCTATTCTACTCCAGGTCAAGGCTCCATTGTAGAAAATTATGATTTTCTTGAAATTAAAGATCACGTTACAAGTTGGGGTGGATCCGAACCAGGAAGCAGAACCTGCAGTCAATACGATCGCACTGTATGTATTAAACGCAAATATCATGTTATTCTTTCCCAGCAAACTTTGTATTCTCAAGGAATTAGTGCAATAACGGAGTATTTAACTTTTGATCCTATTATAGGGTCAGCAACAAAAATACGGACTACCAGCCCGAATAAAGGAATTACAGTAAACGTATCTTCTCCGGCATTCCGCAATTCGCAATATGCTGCAATGGGGCCAAAATCAGTAACCTCAACCAATGCAAATATTCTTACACCCAGCAGCTATTCGAGATCGACAATAGACAGCACCATTACCAATAAATCTGATTTTGGAAGTTACACAGTACAAACTTTTAAAAAAGATTTTAAGATAAGGATGTATTCTGTGCCCCGAATTAAATTCATAGATAGCTCAAGAACTAATTTATACTGGATTGCCGATAGAAGCTACAACTGGGCCGGAGACTCCACCTCACTCAGTAATTATGGCCTGTTCAAGCAAAGTAATTTTGTTGCCTTTGATTATACATTGGCAAGTATTAATAATAAGTGGCGTTTAGGCTCGGAAAACACATTGTTGGATAATAGCGGACATGTACTTGAGACAAAAGGATTTAATAATCGTTTTTCTGCAACAAAGTATGGGTATGGAGATACATTGAAAGTTGCAGAGGCAAGCAATGTGAACTATGCCAGTTTTACTTACAGCGGTTTTGAAGCAAAAGTAAATGATTTCGATCCGGGAGCAGGTACAGTGAATTATATTGATGGGGAAGTGAAAATGAATAATGGAATAAAATCTTCTGAAATTACTGCTCATACCGGGAAGTATGTTTTAAAACTTGTGGGCGGAACAACAGGTGCGAATGCCCCTGCGTATGCTGTAAAATACATCAGTGGCGCTAATGAAAACTCAGGTTTATTAAAAGGCCGTACCTATAGGGCCTCCGTATGGGTGCATTCTACAAGCGCTGAAGATTGTAAACTATTAATTTCATTAACAGGGGCTGCTACCCAGAGCATAATGAAATCAAATGCCGCTAATGTAACGATCGGAAGCTGGACATTGATGAATGTTGATATAACTGTTTCATCCACACCTGCCAATAATGATGAATTAAAAGTGTACCTGGAATCCCCTACTGAAGATGCTTATTTTGATGATCTGCGCTTACATCCCGCAGATGCCAGTATGTCGGCAACGGTGTATGAGCCAAAAACAGACCGTGTTTCAGCCACACTGGATGCGAATAATTTCGCGACAAAATACATATATGATGCAGGTGGAAGAGTAACAGAAGTATGGCAGGAGATTGAAGGGGTAGGTTTAAAGAAAATAAAAAAGAAACAATACAATTATGCGAGGGGACTTCAATGAGTTATAAGTTATAAGTACTAAGTAATAAGTCAAAAAAAATAAAATATGTTACAAAAAAAATATGCACTCGTTCTGGTTGCTTTTATGATAACGGCAATTTCAGTCAAAGCACAAAATTTTGATTATTTAGTGCAAAAAGATACAAATCAAAGCTATGTGGACATATCTGATACTACGTCTATCACTCTTCCCCAAATCGATGATGTGTATCAATTACCGATCGGGTTTTCTTTCAATTATGCCGGTGCAATTGTTGACACCCTGAAAATAAGAACTACAGGCCTGCTCACATTTGATAAGGAAAACAAATACAATTTTATTTTTTTGAATAAAGAGTTTGTTTATGATACTGATAGTGCAACAGCATCTGCCATCCTTTATAAAACAGAAACAACTGGAGGAGTACATATTTTAAAAATAGAATTTAAAAATATGCTGCTGATAAGAGGAGAAGAAAAAATTCATCTCAACTACCAGGTATGGCTGTACCAATACACCAATAAAATTGAATTCCATATGGGAACAGTACAAGGCGATCTTCCTGCTGAAACTTGTATGATGGGTTTAATAAACATGAACAATACATCTGAAGCGGCAATTGGTTATTTATTGCAGGGAGATCCTGCAAACCCATCCGGAACTTCAATACCTGCCAATGGCAGCCCGGTGGAGCTTAGTGGCTTTCCGGCAGCGGGAACAGTGTACGAATTTGCAGTGAATTAAATAGAAAATCCGGATCAGATATTATACAGAATTCAACATTTACATAATAAAATCAATCACTATGCAATCACAAACCCGCATCAGTTCCTACCTCACAGGTTTATTTTTAATGTTAACCGTATTTGCTTATTCTGCTGACCGCTATTGGATTGCAGCAGGCTCTGCAAGCTGGAACAACACCGCTAACTGGTCAACCACATCCGGCGGAGCAGGAGGGGCTTCCGTTCCCGGTTCAGGTGATATTGCGAATTTTAATGGCAGCGGGACAGGCAGCTGTACCGTTGATGCTGCTGTGAACGTGGCTGGTTTTATTGTTGCCGGCGGGTATACAGGAACCATCAGTCAGGGGGTCAATACGGTAACCATTGGCACTTCCAATGCAAGTTTTGCAGCAGGGACTTTTACAGGAGGCAGCTCATCTATAACCATTAACGGAACGTTTACTTTATCAGGAACAGCTTTTACATCCACTTCCAATACACTTACTTTCAACAGTACGGTTACCAATTCATCCGGAACATTCACTCACAACAGTGGAACAGTTAGTTTTAGCAGTACCGGGGCTCAAACTATTCCAGCCTGGAACTTTTACAATTTAACTTCCGCCTCTACCGGTACCAGAACATTAAATTCAACAGGAACCATCGGCATTTCCAATACGTTTACAAAAGGAACAAATACTTATACTAATACCGGCAGCACCATCAATTACAATGGTACCGGCGCACAAACGATTGTTGCTTTCAATTATAATCACCTGACCATTTCAGGAGCGCATGGGGCTAATAATATCACCCTTGCTAACAGCGGAACAATTGGAATAGCAGGAACATTTTCCAATACGGCTACTTTTTCCGGTGGCGCTTTTGTAATTACCGGCAGTACGGTTAGTTATAATGGTACAGGGGCGCAAACCGTAATTGCATTTAACTATAACCATATAACAATTACCGGCGCTCATACCACTAATAATATTACACTTGCCAATAGCGGAACAATCGGAATTGCAGGAACATTTACTAATTCAGCTACCTTCACTTCCGGTGCATTTGTGAACACCGGCAGCACCATTAATTATAATGGAACCGGTGCACAAACAGTAATTGCATTCAGGTACAATAACCTGACCTTATCGGGTTCACGCACAACAAATAGCATAACAATTTCCAGCACAGGTGTAATAAGAGTTGCAGCAGCATTTACTAACTCTGCTGCATTTACCTCCGGTTCTGTTGTTGCAACAAATAGTACAGTTGAATACAATGGTACAGGAGCACAAACTGTAATAGCATTGAATTACCACAATTTAACTATTACCGGTGCGCATGGCGCTAATAATGTAACACTGGCAAGCAGCGGGACCATTGGCATTGCCAAAGCATTTTTACCCCTGGCTACTTTTACTTCCGGTGCTTATGTAAGCACTTCCGGTACGGTTGATTACAATGGTACATTGCCCCAGGTTATTTCTGCTTTTCCATATAATAACCTTACCGGTTCTTCAACAGGAGCACGATCTTTTTCATCCACCGGCACAATTAAAATTGCGGGAACCTTTACTAAAGGTACCAATACGTACACTAATATTGGTTCAACAGGGGAAGGTTATACACCCCAAACCAATCTTAATAATACAAGTTTAGTGGGAGCGTCCGTAGTAAGTACAAGTACCGCCTTTGTTTCAGGGATCGGGGGCATCATTTATAAAACAACAGATGGAGGAACTAACTGGACCTTGCAAACCAGCAATACGACCAATGACCTGTATGCGCTTAAGTTCCATGACAGCAATACAGGTTTAGCTGTAGGAAACAGCGGAACCATTGACAGAACAACCAACGGAGGAACTACATGGGGTACTGTAACATCAGGCACCGCAGAGCATTTGCGCGCGGTTACTTTTGCAAGCAGTACGGTTGCATTTGCAGGAGGTGTAAATGGTGTGATCAGGAAAAGTACGGATGGAGGGGCAACCTGGGCATCAACCACTACGGGAACAACACAGGCAATTTATGGAATTACATTTGTGGATATTAATACAGGATACGCTTGCGGATGGAATGGAACGATCATCAAAACCACAAATGGCGGAAGTAATTGGAGCACATTAACAAGCGGAGTTACCGATCAGCTCACATCTGTAAAATTTACCAGCCCCACTACAGGTATTGCAGTTGGTACTAACGGAAGAATATTAAAAACAACCAATGCAGGAACAACATGGACCAATATTACCTCAGGAACATCTGACCATCTCAATTCAGTCGCTTTTTATGATGTGAACAACGGATATATCATTGGCGGAAATATTACAAATAATACTTCAACGGTATTGAAAACAACAGATGGTGGAACCACATGGACAATATTCACCATAGGCTATAACCGTTTAACAGCAATGGAAATATTTGATCAGACCACAGGATACATTGCCGGTTTAGACGGGCATATTGTTAAATATACCTGTTGCTCGAACGGAAGCATTGCCGATTTTAACGGCACTGGTGCACAAACGGCTCCTGCGTTCAATTACCACAGCTTAACCCTTTCCGGTGCACGTACCACAAACAATATAACTTTGGCGAGTAGTGGTACAATAGGTGTTTCAGGAACCATTACAAAAACAGCTACCTTTACTTCAGGCAGTATTGTGGTAACAGGCAGTACGGTTGATCTGAACGGGACGCAGGCTCAAACTGTACCTGTATTTACATTTAACAACTTAACAACCAACAGCACAGGAAAAAAATCAGTGACAGGAAATGTTACTGTAAACGGAACATTGAACTTGGTTAGCGGGGAACTGGCTTTAGCGGGTAATACATTAACAATGGCCTCCAATTCATACAATGTTGTTACAAAAACTTCTGGTTATGTAAGTACTACAGGCAGCGGAAAATTATCGAGGCCGACAGCATCTGTAAGTGCTTATCTATTTCCTATGGGATATCGCAGCACAAATGATTCTGCCGACTATTTTAGTTTTAGCCTTACACCGGGAAAAACTTCAGCACAAAATTTTGAAGGCGCATTAAATTCAAACAGCACAGGCTTTGTTGTAACACATGATAAAACGCTGCATGGCGCGGTGAGCTCAAAAGTAACGGTAAGTGTCAGCAGCAGCAGTTACAATGCCCTGCAACTGGAATACGATATCAACACCAGCGCAGACATAAGTGCAGTAAGAGTTACCGATCAGAATGATAATACACTGAAAACACTTAATGCATCGCTTTATACGATTACTGGCGGCAACCAGTTAAATATTTTAAATGTGTACCAGCTGTGCCTGGTCTATTCTAAAACAACAATAAACAGTAATTTAAACTGGGAATATGAAATTTCATATGACGGGAACGGAATACCTGTAAGCGAGCAGATCCAATACATAGATCTTTTGGGCCGGCCTACACAGGCCCAGGTACGAAATATCGCTGACAATACAGTGCTTGCAACACAAACTGTGTATGATAATTATGGAAGAGCGGCCCTGCAAACCTTACCCGCACCTATAGGCAGTGTAATGGCATACCAAAATAAATTTATCACCAATAGCAGCGGTAATGCTTATACCTATACTGATTTTGATAAACCCGCAACTACAAACAATTATCCGGGAGAGGTCAATAATCCTTCAACGGTAAGTAGTAGTTCTCCCGGAACCTTAGGCTGGTATTACAGTAATAATAACACGTTGGAGCCTTACCAGGCTGCCACTTCTTACCCTTACTCACGCAAGGAGCTCACAGGTGCAGGTCGCAGCGCTGCACCCGGAGATGAATACCGTATGGGAGCAGGACATGAAAGTAAAGGCTACAGCATGGTATCAGGCACTGAACTGAAATTTATTTTCGGAACTGATAAATCATATAAAGATACCATTACAACTGCTGATAAAATGGTAAACAATGCCTTGACCATTACAGGTGGTATACAGGCAAGTAAAAATATAAGCATAGATGCCGATGGGAAGGAAGTTATAAGTTATGATGTGGGTGGCCTTCCGATAGCCAGTTGTTATACGGGTATTACAGGCGCCTGTACTATGACCACCGTTACAAATACAATGGTGTATACGGGAACCGGCAGTACAGATATTCATTTGCCTTCGGCTAATAAAAGCAGCTTAAAACTAAATTTACCCGCATACTATTGTGACGGCATTTATGGAGGCACAGTAGGAGCAAGTGATATTACTTTTAAAATTACCGATGTCGCTACCAATAAAGTACTTGCACTTACAACGGATTATACTGTTCATGCCACTACACGGGTTGTTACATTTCTTGGCGGGTATGCAACGGGAAGCAGTGTTTTCCGGATATCCTTTGTGTATTCACAAAGTATAATCAACACAATTACAGCAGGTGGATGCACTATACCGGATGTAACTGTAACTTATGACCTGGATTACAGCCGATGGAGTGTTAATTATTATGACCTTGCGGGACGTTTGCGTAAAAGTGTTTCCCAAAAAGGGATCAATTGCAGCAGTGCAGGCACAATTAATTTTGCTACCACTTATGATTACAGCAGTATGGGACAATTGATCGCATCAAAAAGTGCGGATGAAGGTTTAAAAGAAATGGTTTACGATGCTGAAGGTAAATTGCGTTTTATACAAAATGCTGTACAAGAAGCGGCAGATAAATTTTCCTACATCAATTATGATGCACACGCCAGACCAGTGGAAAGCGGTGAATACACCACCAGTAATACAGATGGAAGTATATTTTTCCGTAACTATTATGGAGCATATTCAGCTCCTTATGCAGGAAATGATCCTTCTACTTATATTATTAACAATACCGGGAATACAGGTATGCCAGGTGCCGACTGCGGTGATATAAACAATATCCATTATTATCCTTTAGCAGGTGCCGAAGATATTTCGGGCAGTTATACTTACAAAAGCAGCTATACTCCACGCTATACTATGGGAAAAATATGCAAAACAGAAAATGCCAATAGCGCTACCTGGTATGGCTATAACCAGGCGGGGCAAACCGTATTTACCGTTCAGCAAATGCTGGATAATGATTACACCACTTATAAAACAGCGCTTAACGATCAGATAAAAACCGTTGATTATACTTATGCTGCAGCCAACGGAACGTTGAGCGATCAAACTTACCAGAAAAATGTAACAGCCGAAAAATTAAAACATGTTTTTACTTATGATGCCTCACTTCGTTTAACAGAAGTGAAAGCAGCCATTGAGTCGGGAGGAGAAGTTACGCAAGCCAAATATTTTTATTCCAAAACAGGAGCTTTGGAGCGGAAAGAGCTGGGTGATAAATTACAGGGTATTGATTATATTTACACTGTGAACGGGCAACTAAAAAGTATTAATAATCCTTCCTTAAATGAGAACGAGGATCCCGGACAGGATGGAAAAACCGGAAGCGCTAATGCGGCATTTGGCAAAGACGTATTTGGATTAGCATTGGACTATTATTCAAATGATTACGTTCGAACAGGAACTTATGTACGAACATCCACAAGCAGTATTTTTAATGGCATGATGAGCGCGCAACGTCATAAAACAAGATCTCTTAATAATAGCGTTGACCGTGCAAACAGTATTTATGGTGCAGGAATGGACTCATTGCTGATAACAGCAACTACTGACGAAATAATGAGAAAGTATACGTATGATGTGGAAAACCGCTTAAGCATAGCAGTATTTGGCAAGTACACCAATGACAATAACGTATTTACTGTTATTAAAGCATATAAAGAATGGGGAGCCTCCTCCGTAAATGGAATAGGTTATGATGATAACGGAAACATTACCTCTTTAAAACGCAATGCATTCAATGGAACTGCTGGTATAACCATGGATGATTTTACATATACCTATACAAGTAACACAAATAAGTTAGCAAGTAATACTGATGGAGTAAGTGCCGGTGCGTATGGTACCGATTTTGATGCTTCATCATTTACCTATAATACTAATGGACAAATGACCGTCAGTACTGCTGAAAATGTAACTGCAATCACATACTATCACACCGTTTTAACAAAAAAGGTGAGCTACAGTAATCCCGCTACTAGTTTTGCAGAATACTGGTATGATGACAGGGGAAAAAAAATAAAGACGAAATACTACAGTGGCACCAATTCAAAATTTATATGGTATGTGAATGATGCAGCAGGGAACGTGTTAGCAATTTATGAATACGATCAAGCCGAAACCCCAACTCCAACTTTCCGTTTAACCGAACAGCCATTATACGGCAGCGGAAGAATAGGGACCCTTGATAAAGTAAGCGGAGTAATAGATTATGAACTCACTGACCATTTAGGAAATGTACGAGCAACTATAAAAGGAACAGCTCAAGGTGTGTATGTAATAACCAGTTGGACAGATTACTATGCCTTCGGTGGTGTGATGCCGGGACGTTCATACAATCAAAATACTTATCGTTATAATTATCAAGGCCAGGAATCAGCAGTAAGCAGCAACTGGCAGAACTTTGAACTTAGAATGCATAACAGCGACTTAGGGCGTTGGTTTGCACCAGACCCTTATGGGCAGTTTCATTCTCCTTATATAAGTATGGGGAATAATCCTGTAAGTGGTATTGACCCTGATGGTGGACGTGCATTGGCTCCAATATCTGATGGACAGCCCGCTATGAATCGTTGGGCTAATTATATGGATGAAGGCTATGGAAGTGCGTATGAAATGTATATGGCTGAACATTGGGGAGTTGGGGGACTTTCTCCCCTCAATGATTTCGGTAAAGGTACTATTGGTGGTGGTGGTGGTAGTTGGGATTGGATGAGTAAGGGCTATGGTATTAATGCAAGTGATGTAGGAGGAGAAATAGATACGGATGCTTTTGGCAACTCAATAGGATGGGATATTAATTTTAGCGGTTCTGATTTGGTAACTACATATGTTGTAACAGATAATAGAGGTAATGAGCATATAAGTTTTACTCAGAGTGGTGCTGATAATCTAAAGGCTCAATATGATTTTCATTATGATGGTATGATACGTAGTGATGGCGTAGATATGGGAGGTATGTTTTATGCAGATGCATTGAACTTACCAACTAATGCAAATACTTTCTATACAGGAGTTGGTTTGACTATTAAGAACTCAAGTACTATAACTGTTGAACGTATCTTAACAAGTCCTGTTGGAAATGCAACAATTACGTCCGAATTTATGTCCCAAAGAACTTGCCCTGAATGCTCTCCGACACATGGAGGAACGGATTATGGTGTTCCAGAAGGAACGCGTGTGGTAGCAACAGCATCTGGAACAGTAGAAAGAGCATATAAATCAAGTACCTATGGGAATGCAGTTATTGTTAATCATGGCCCTTCAAAGCGTGGGAAAGGAAATGTTTATACTTTATATGGACATGGTAAGTCTTTAAATGTTAAACAAGGTCAAAAAGTAAAAACAGGAGATTTACTTTTATATTCAGGTAATACAGGAAAATCAACTGGTCCGCATTTACATTATGAGGTAATTGTAACTCCTGCTACTCCTTTTCAACCAGCTTTTTTTAGTAATTTAAAGATTAGATTTGGACCTAAAGAATTAGGTTATTTTTTACAGTAATAAAAAACGATGTAATGAAAGTAAAGATTTTAATTTTAGCATTGGGATTGCTTTGTTTCATATCCTGTAATTCCAAAAATACCCAAGACCACCCTAATGGAAATGAAGAGTTGGTAAGGGGAAATGTAGCAGATTCAAATGCACAAAGGCTAAATAATTTTAAAGATACAATAATAGAAGTAATTTATAATGATGAATTTATTATGAAGGTTTTGGAAAGTGATTTGACATTACAAAATATTAAAAGAATATACTCAAAAGAAGCACAAGAAAAACTAGTTATTAATAAATACGATTTACAAAAGAAAGATACTTTAATGATTTTAATTGAAGGAAAGGATTCAATTGGGTTTTACAAAGGACAAGGAAATAGTTTACCTCATAAAATGGTTGTTTTTTCTGAAAAATTAACAATTGGTGGAAATATACATACTGGAGTTGAAAAGGATTTATTTAAAAATAAGTTTAATGTACAATCATTATCTGATACTCTTAGAATTCAGGATATAGAAGGTGGAAATATTATTACTTTTTATTTTAGAGATAATAAACTGTTTCAGTTTATATATAAAGCTGAATATCTTGACTAATCATTTCAAATTTTAAATGTTGCATATAAGAGGAAAAGTGGTTGAATAAAAAGGTAATGTTCCAATTGTCTTTTAAACGGTAGTGTTCCAATTGTCACCTGAAGTTTGTGAATAATTAAAAGAACACCAGCTGAGAGGTTGGTGTTTTATTTTTTAAGCCCTTCCAATAGCTTTTGATTTGCAATACCATGCTTATCATAAATAAACAGGAAGAAGGAATGCAGAATTTCCCTTGATTGAGTTAAAGAAATTTTGTTACGCTCATGATAATTGTAGGAATTGAGCATCTTTGAACCACATTTATCAATGGTAATATCTTCAAACCCCATCACTTTCTCATATCCTAGCATGTGGTCAATGCAAAAGTAAATTAAACCACACTTTTTACCTACCGTGTTTTTAGAATATTGGTCTGATAAAAAGGTTTTGTATTCACCCACGTAAGTGATTAACTCCTCACTGAAGCGTTCTGCAACATTATAATCATATTCATTGGAATTCATGTTACAAACATACTAAAAGTAGTATCAATGTACCACGTCTTTTAAGGCGTGGAAAAGGTATGAAGTTACGAACGAAATTTTTGAAAATGAATTTTGTTTTACACAAAGTTTAAACAGTACACAAAGAGGAGAATACCGTTTGTGAATAATTAGTTTGGTAATGAGACACCAGCCGTAAATGATTGGTGTTTTTTCGTTTAACACATCACAAAAGCTTTACACTGGTAATATCATTAATATTCCTCACTTTAAAGCGTTTTAGCACTGTAGCCAAATAAAATTCCATCTTATATCCTCCCCACGTTAAAATAAGTTAAATCTATTTCCTTGAAAACCCCTTATTTAAAGGGTTGCGTACACGTTAACGAGACTTAGTTTTTGCATTACAAAAACTATAGT
Organism: Bacteroidota bacterium; assembly: GCA_052389695.1. Lineage (GTDB taxonomy): Bacteria > Bacteroidota > Bacteroidia > 2-12-FULL-35-15 > 2-12-FULL-35-15 > 2-12-FULL-35-15. Next base: position 22,560 of record JBQTHQ010000041.1, read on the forward strand.
CCCGCAGGGATGCCGCAGGCATCGAGTTAATCCCGCCATTTGGCGGGACCTTTCATTGTAATCATTTTTCAGCTCATTGCTGCCTGTATACGTAAACAGTTGTGTTTTATTGTATAAAAATAAAATTTATTTTATGCAATATCTAACCGCTACAACCGCTATTATACAAGAAAGACAGAGGATTGTTAAGACTTGAAACCTTTTCATTACAAGAAGATATCAAATCATAATGAAAAGGAATCTTCTGATAACGAAAAGGAACAGAGTCATAACGTGAAGGAACAGAGTTATAATGAGAAGAAACAGAGTCGTAACGAACAGATATCTTCTCGTAACGGAAAGA
>JBQTHQ010000042.1:0-6134 GCA_052389695.1 Bacteroidota bacterium
CTCTTATCGGATTTCATTAAAAATGAGGTTAATCTATTAACAGAAAAAACAATCATTTCTACTTGTTCATACAGCTATATTTTTGAATCTATAAATTGGACTATTTAATATTTGGATTTGGTATAACAGCACTTTGTGCACGTTTTTTTGAAAGTCCACTGTTGTATTCCTTATGACCCCGTGAATCAGTATGCGAAATAATTTCAATTGTTATCTCCGGATTTTTCCTGAGTACATCTACCACTTTATTGAGCGTAATGGAGGCTTCTGGTAAAATATTCCATTTATTGAAACCATAATATATATTTTCAACAATGGAGATCATACTGTCTTTTCCTTCCGACGCTAACTTGCTATCCTTTAAATTGGGTATTATGTCTTTTTTATCCAACTGTGCATTGGTACTTTTCAATCTGGATTCGCTGTTTTTCTTTTCTTCGCGTTGCGGCTTGGTATCGTTTAATCCGGGTGCTTTGTCTTTCTTTTTTCCTTGCATCCTTACAATACCTAACGTTGGGTCCTCTACATAAATACTTCCAAGTGTTTGCTTATCCATGGGCAGTAACTGGTACTGGAAAAAATTTCCATCAGCTGATTTCAAAGCGGTAATTACTTTTCCCTTTGTATCAGCAAGGTATACGTCTTTTGCCATTAGCGTGGGATCATCCTCTTCCAGTTTAACTATATAATTTTGATCGGTAGGTAAATTAATGAGTTTGAAGTTTCCATTGGCATCAGTGGTGGCATGGCCGATAATTTCACCTTTGTCATTCACTATTTTTATTTTTGAATTAGCGATTGGCATTTTGCCATCTTTATCGGAGAATAAAGTTCCCTTCAGCTCAAACAAAAGATCATTGTCTTCCACACTCATCAATGATAAAGTGTTTTTGTCAGAAGCTAGTAGCTGGAAGTTGAATTTACCATCTTGACTCAGGCCAATTTCTTTTCCGTTCTTATTGGTTAAATAAATTTTGGAAAGAGTTAATACGGGATCATCGGTATCAAGTGTTACGATCAAATTTTTATCAGGAGGAATGTTCATGAACACAAAAGCACCGGAAGCATTTGTGGTAGTAGTCTGTATTTTCTCGCCTTTGTCATTCATTAAGCTCACCTTTGTATTTCCTATCGGTTTACGTTCTTCACCTGCGTATAAATTACCCGCAATAGACGATTTTTGTAATGTAAGGTCTTCTTCTATAGATTGAGAAAGCGCTGAACGGTCAGAAGGCAGATTTTCAAAAATGAAACGCATGCTGTCTTTTTCTGTTTTAGATTGCATACCGGCAACCTTCAGCCATGGGTCATCAAAATAAATACTACTGAGCGATCGTTCATCTGTTGGGAGAAAGCGAAACTGGAAAAATTTTCCGCTGGCTAGTTTCATGGTGGTAATTACTTTTCCTTTTGTATCGGCAAGGAATACATCTTTGGCCATTAAAGTAGGATCGTTTTCTTCCAGCTGAACAATATAATTTTGATCGGCAGGCAAATTAATGAATTTAAAATTTCCATTAGCATCAGTAGTGGTATAACCTATTGTTTCGCCTTTTTCGTTCACTATTTTTATTTTCGAATCAGCGATTGGTATTTTACCATTTTTATCGGAAAATAAAGCGCCTTTGAAATCAAGCAAAAGCTCACTGTCTTTCACCATCATCTGGGATAAAGTATTTTTATCAGAGGCTAGTAGCTCGAATTTGAAAGTCCGGTCCTGGCTTAAGCTTATTTCCTTTCCACTTTTGTTGGTCAAATAAATTTTAGAGGCAATTAATTTTGGATCATCTGTGTCAAGCGCTATGATAAAATTTTTATCGGAAGAAATATTCGTAAAAACAAATGATCCGAACGAATTGGTGGTAGTACTCTGAATTTTTTCGCCTTTATCATTTATCAAATTTACCTTAGTGTTCTCTATCGGTACGCGTTGTTCTCCTGCATATAAATTACCAGCAATAGAAAAATTTTGCAGCATTGGATCTTCTTCTGTGAGCTGTGAAAGAGTTGAAAGATCTGAGGGGAGGTTTTCAAAAATAAAGAAACCATTTTTTCCTCTCACTATCACGCGCACCAATTTGTTTTTGGTGTCAGCGAGGTATATTTTTTTCTGGTTCACAAAAGTAGAATCATTTTCGTCCAATCGAATCATATATGATTGATCAGCAGGAAGATTATCAAATTTGAAAAAGCCTGAGCCATCGGTAAAAATGGTTTGTAGAAGAATACCATTATTAGTAAACAAAAATATTTTTATATTTTGGGCTCCATCGTTTATTTTGCTGCTAAGCAATATTTTCCCTGATATCGAAGTAATGAACCCCGATAAGGAAAAACTATAAAGATCATCACTTCCCAGTCCTCCCGAACGATCAGAGGAAAAGTACCCGCTGATATCGTCTTTAATGACTAAACCAAAGTCATCACTGGTTGAATTGATGGGAGGTAACATATTATTCGGAGGAAACCATTTGCCGTCTTTTTGTGTGGTGAAAAAAAGATCCAATCCTCCAAACCCTGTATGCCCGTTAGAAGAAAAGTAGAGCACATCATTCGCGTCGATATGTGGAAAAGATTCATTTTCTGCTGTATTTATAGCAGCGCCAAGGTTTTGCGGTTGTCCCCATGTATTGCCTTCGCGTTTCACCATATAAATATCACTACCTCCCTGTCCGCCCGGCATAGTAGAAGTAAAATAAAGCGTTTGGCCGTCTTTTGAAAGAGAAGGATGAGCCACCATGTATCCATTGTTGTTGAATGGTAGCGGTTTAGGTTTGCTCCACCCCCGGTTATATTTTGACCAGTATATTTTTGGAAAACTTACAACGCCTTGTTTACGAGTAAGAAAATTATCAACTTTGGTAAAATACATTTCTGAATAATCATTATTAAAACAGACAGGACCATAATGTTCGTCATGGGCGAACTTTTCCGAAAAAGGTTTTCCTTTGTCATAGATGACAGAATCCTTTTCTTTAATGCCTCTGGCGAAAACAAGTGAAAGGTAGGAGTTCCCTGTCCAATTGTTTTCTGAATCTGTCACCCGATCTTTTATTCTTTCTGAAGCAAACACAAGTCCGTCCTGGTATAATGTAGGACAAAAATCAGAAACAGAAGAATTTACTTTTCCCAGGTTATACACATTATATACCGCAGGTTTTATAAGAAGTGTTTGAATATTATCACATGCCTGGGCGTATAATTTTCCTTTACTGTCAGCGGGGTTTAGAATAGCATGTTTTTTAAACTGTTTTTTTGCTTCTTCGTATTTGTTATTGTTTAATAATACTTCGCCATAATAATAGTATAAGGACGAATCGGAAGATTCTTTTGAGGCGAGCTTACCATAATAAATTTCTGCCTGCTGGTAGTTTTTTGCCAGGCGATAACAATCGGCAAGTTTGCGAAGATCACTATCGTTTTTATTTGCAGATTTTTTATAAAGAGGAATCGCTTTATTGAATTCAAAATTATTATAATATTTATCTGCTTTGTTATTGGTCGGTTGGATCTGCGAAAACGCAACATTGGTGCCCTGTTCGAGAGCGCAAAAGAAAAGTATCGCCAACACACATAAACGTTTCAAATGAAGCATATAAAAAATCTTTCCAATGTTGTTAATCCTTTTTTTAAAAATAACGGGGTGACATAATTTTTGCTCCGTGTACGTTAAAATTATATTCTATTATTATTTCGTGCGAACCTCTTCCAGCTGTCCCGATTTTATTAAATCCCATGTCATAAGAATAACCAACTTTCAATTTATCGTTTATGAGATACTGTGAAAAAAGTGCAACTCCATAGTTGTGTTTGTAGGAGGAACCAAGCCAAATACATTCTTTCAATAATACAGACAAGCTCAAATCGATCGATGGTGGAGCATTATTAACATATCTGACGAGTAGTGTTGGATTGATCACAACCTTGTTTACTTCAAAAGCTTTACTAATGGCCATAAAAGTATGCATTGCCTGACGGGTGGATCCATCCAATTCAGAAGTAATGATTTCCCCTCTGTTAAGATGGTTGGCGCTGAGTCCCCAATAAAAAGTACGGGTATAATAATATATTCCAAAATCCCCTGTGCCTGTAATTTTTGAGCTACGATTTATTCCTACGGAAGCATCCATTTGGTCTTTATAGTTTACTTCGTCCCAGTTGATCACATAATTGTATATACCCGTTCTTAGTCCAAAAGAAAGTTTACCTTTTAAAAATCGTATGCGGTAAGCATAGGAAAAAAGAAATGCGCTGGTTCTTTCCGGTCCTTGTTTATTGGAAAGTATTTCAATTCCTACACCGATCTTCTTTTTTTGAAAAGGCATTTGTACAACGAGCGAAGCTGTTGAGGGCGCACCTTTAATACCCGTCCATTGTTCACGGTACTGCAATGTGCTGGAAAGTACATTGCGGCTGCCTGCAGTTGCCGGATTTAATACCAGCGGATTGAACATGTATAGGTTGTATTGCACATCTTGTTGTGCAAAAGACGTAGCTAAAAATAAAAAATTAAAAGCTATAAAAGGAAGTAAGAATATTCTTTTCATTTTTTTAATTTTAATGTGTTACTATAACCCATCCTGAATGTGTTTCCTTTTTATTATTCATTTGCATTTCTATAACATAATAATACGTTCCGCTTGGTAATGGCTTTCCTTGATCATTATCACCTTTCCAATATATTTCTTCATTATCATAACCCGAACCATCCCAAACTTTTCCTCCCCAATTGTTATAAATGAAAACGTGGTTATCCGGGAAAGATTCAATGCCGCTGATGTGCCAATAATCATTATCTCCATCCCCATTGGGAGTGATACCAGTGAAAAACTCAAGCACGCAGGTAACGGAGCGTTCCACAAAAACAGTTATTGTGTCTATGTCATAACATGAGCCATTAGTGGTCACTTCCACAATAAATGTGGTGGTCGAATCCAATGTTGCCAATGGGTTTTGAGCCGTAGGATCGTTTAACAAGCTTGCCGGCGACCAAAGATAAGTTGGAGCGTTTCCGGAAACAGATACATTTAACTGTGCCATAGCTCCGGGACAAATAGTTAAGTCAGGTCCTGCACTAGCTGAAATAGGACTTACAGTAATTAAAGCGGTTGCCATATTTGTACAACCATTTGTACCTGTACCTGTAACGGTATAAGTAATAGTGGAAGTAGGAGATACAGAAATGGTAGTATTTGCGCTGGCTGTACTCCACAAATAAGTAGTTCCGCCCCCCGCTGTGAGTGTTACAGCACCACCCGGACAACTAATGGAATTAGAAGGAGAAACTGTAATAACAGGAATAGGATTCACAGTAACAACAACAGTAGCACTTCCTGTACAACCGGAATTGCTGCCAATGACGGTATACGTTGTAGTAGATGTAGGATTTGCTATTGGATTATTCATAGTTGCATTATTCAAACTTGCAGCCGGTGTCCAAGAATAAGTAGCAGCCCCTGAAACAGTAAGTGTGGTAGAGCCGCCATTACAGATATTTGTAGCAGGAGAAACCGTAAGTGTAAGAACAGGATCAACTGTGACGGTCACAGTAGTTGCTGCAGAACAGGTGCCTGTACTGCCGGTAACAGTATAGGTTGTAGTAGATGTAGGACTTGCTAATGGATTATTAATAGTTGCATTATTCAAACTTGAAGCCGGTGTCCAAGAATAAGTAGTAGCTCCAGATGCAGTTAATGTTGTAGAGCCACCATTACAAATAGTTGTAGTGCCGGAAACAGTAATATTAGGAATTGGATTAACAGTAACAACCACAGTAGCTGCGCCAGTACATCCACTTGTTGTTCCGGTAATTGTATACGTAGTAGTTAAAGAAGGACTTACACTTATGCTTGTAGTTGTTTCTCCAGTGTTCCAGGAATAAGTCCCTGCACCTGAAGCAGTAAGAGTAGTGGAACCACCATTACAAATAGTTGCACTAGTTGGAGAAACAGTAACAGTAGGAGTTACAGTGGTAGTAGCAACAGTAACAGAATTTGTTACAGTACAACCCGCAGCATCGGTAACAGTAATAATATAAGCACCTGCAGAAAGAGCAGTAATAGCAGAAGAAGTTCCTCCGTTGTTCCATGAATAGGAATATGGAGCAGTGCCACTTGAAGCAGTAACCGTGGCAG
>JBQTHQ010000043.1:0-11383 GCA_052389695.1 Bacteroidota bacterium
GGATTTTAAATTTTTTGACCTATCAAACTCTTCATCCTGCAAAGCATAGATGATATCAAATCCACTTACCCAAAATAAAACGGCAAATGAAAAGAACAAAGGCAGCCAGTCAAATTTACCTGCAACCGCCAGATAAGCCCCTATTGGTGCTAATGCCAAGCCGATTCCTAAGATCAGATGACATAACGCAGTAAATCTTTTTGTAAGGCTATACCCTAATATTACGGCCAATGCTATCGGCGATAGATAAAAACACAAACGATTAATGAAATAAGTTGTAACTATAAATAAAATGCAATTGGCTATAACAAAAAGTAATGCATTACCGGGTTTTATAATTCCTGCAGGTATTTCCCGAATAGCTGTCCGTTCGTTCAACTGATCAAACTCCCTGTCAACAAATCGATTAAATGCCATAGCCGCGCTACGGGCAAATACCATACATAAAATTACCAGGATAAATAAACGAAGATTAAATACTGCTTCTGTAAAATGGATCGCGAGAAAATATCCTATTACAGCAAAAGGCAATGCAAATATAGTATGGCTGAACTTTATTAAAGAGAGGTATTTATTAACTGAATTGGCTGACATTAACTTACTGATTGATTTTGCTTAAGATAATAACGGTAAGTATAAGAACTATAGGAATAGAACTAAGCAGCAGACCAATAACACCGGGAGTGATCTTTTTTGTATTTATTTCATAGCGTGTATCAATAAAAATATAGATACTGGAACAAATAGTACCCAAAAATCCAACAAGTACAGCAAAGAAAACTCCTGCAGGAACAGGAACAATACATAACAATGCTGCTATACTTCCAAGTATAAGTGAGCATATTCCAATTACTTTAATTTTCTTTTCCATAAATACAAAATTATCATTTTTAAGTTTACATTCTATTATTCGTGTAATGGATCGGCGGCAGTAATAATTCTACAATAGTACCTGAAGCTACATTATGTCCATCAAATTTGTCTTTAACATCCAGTTGTGCATTAAATAAATTAAGACGCTTTTGATTCAATGTCATTGCCATCGATAAATGCCCTTCAGGCTTTTTTCTTAACAGAGATGCTTTTTCACGGCCTACTCCATTATCTTCAATACGAACTAAGAGTTGACCCTGCTGTTTTTGAATGTATAAATTAATAACTCCCTTCTTTGATTTATCCATCGGCATTATTCCATGCCATATAGAATTTTCTATATACGGCTGAATAAGCATAACAGGTATGGATTCAGAACTAACATCAATTTCAGGAGCGACCTGAATATTAAAATCAAATTTTTTATTTAAGCGTAACTGTTCAAGTGAAATGTATAATTTCAGCATCTCCAATTCTTTTTCTATGCTAACATGATTTTCTTTGGAGTGTTGTAATATCAAACGGATGAGCCGGGCAAACTGTGCCAGATAATCATATGCTTCATCGGTATCCTTATCCAGTATAAAATTTTGTATAGATGAAATGACATTAAAGATAAAATGCGGATTCATCTGGGCCTGTATGGCTGTTAATTGATATTCGGTCAACTGTTTATTTATCTTCTCTTTTTCTTCTATTCGTTTTTTAAAGACACCTACCCGCCACATAATAAACTGGTAGGTAACAATAAGCCATATTGCTGCAACCAGTGATATAAACCACCAGGTTTTCCAGAAAGGTGGTCTGATAATAAACATGAATTTAGCAGGAGTGCGAGAACGTACACCATCATTATTTATTGCATATACTTCGAATGTATATACTCCGGAAGGAAGATTCGGGTAATTGGCAGAAGCATTTCCTGAACTGTGCCAGGTATTATCATAACCAATGAGCTGATATATAAAGTCACAGCCTTTTTCTTTTTTAAAACTTAAGCCATCAAATAAAAATGAAAAATTATTTTGATCATATTCAAAGGAAGAATGAATTTTTTTTGTATCCAGTGATTGATTATTCAACAATACTCTGCTTATAATTACATTGGGAGGAGTGGTATTTTTATATAATTGTTCAACATTGCAAATACATATACCTCCATCTGTGCTCATCCATAATTCATTATTACAATTAATTATTTTTTTTACCTGATCGTTAAGCAAGCCATTGTCGGTGGTATATTTTGTTATTTTATTCAGTTTCAAATTGATCACAGCGATACCATTATTAGTTGCAACCCAGGCATTGCCTTTATTATCAATTGTTATTGCATTTATTTTATTGGCCGGCAATCCCTCTTTTAAGGAATAATTCTTTGTTTGTTGAGAGATATGATCAATATATATAACTCCATTTTTGTCTGTAGCAACCCAAATATTTTCGTTTTTATCTAAAACAATGTCATTGATCCGGTTTTTTAGCATCGGGTCATTATTATAGTAAACGCTTTTTCCATCTTTAAACCTCCAAAGGCCATTAAGACATGCCAGTAATAATTCTTTTTTATTAATTAAAACACCTTTAAAAAGTTTACCGGGAGTTTGATAATATTCAGTAAATCTGTATCCATTTTTTCTCATAAAACATATCCCTCGAGAATACATACTGACCAATGTATCTCCTGAATACAAAAAAAATGATCTTACATCGCCAAAGATCTGTCCTTTTTGATCTTTAATGACTTGTGGCATGTTATTCAATGACTTATCCTGAATAGCAAGAGGCTGTCCAAAGTAATAATCATTATTATGTTGGGCTATTGAAATTATAGAAGCAAAATAGTTTTTAAACCCGTATTTAATAGAGTCGTTTTTAAAATAAAATTTGTATAGATCACCATTCATCATTCCAATTAGTAAATTGGTATCCGAATCTACAAAGCAAGAACCCACCTGATTATCTTTAAAAAATGATTTTGGTATTTTTTTTATATGATGGTTTGGCGTATAAAATATACCTTCTTCTAAGGTGGCAAACCACATCCCGCCTTCATTGTCTTCTAATATATTGCATACGGATTTATCAGAAAGGTATTGTTTGGGGGCAGCATTCAGATCACCATTCTTATAAAAAAGAACCCCTCGTTTATGGATTCCTATCCAAATATTTTTTTTCTTGTCCACATATATAGAAAGAATGGGTTGTTTTATATTCTTTAATATACTGCGACAATTACCATTTTTATCTATAATTAAGCGTTCCCCGTCAGCATTTGAATATAAATAACCCTCATTATATTTAGAAAATACAATGATCTTAGGCACATTACTCTGGAAAGAACTTAACAACAGATTCTTTTCTTTTGTTGAGATATACGCATTACCGAACCTGTAATTATTATAAGAACAAACAAATTGATTATTATTAAGAGGGTTAAAAACTTTAAATTTACAATCAGCAGGCAGGGGGATTCGTATAAAATTTGAATAATTATTCTGAGAAGGTACTTTATAAATATGGCCAAGTGGGCCTGCTCCCAAGTATAAGGTATCTTTTTCGCCCACACACATTGTCAGAAAAAAAGTTTTCCCCTGATTTGCAATTTTTGACAATTCTTCATTTGCAGCAATTCCATAAATTCGCCCTTGATAATAATAATTTAACTTTCCTGCAAAAGTATTGAACCAGATACGTCCCTTACTGTCTTCCACCATGCGAAATACTACGTTATCGGCAAGTCCGTTGTCCGTAGTGTATTTGGTTATTTTTTTTCCATCAAACCTGCATACACCTCCATCGGTCGAAAACCAGATATAACCGTTTTTATCCTGAAGGATACAATATGCTTCATTACTTGGTAATCCATCCTTTACGGTATAATTTCTAAAATTAAGTTCAGTTATATCCGCAAACGATAATGCAGTATTTATCAAAAAAAAGAATACCGGCAAATAGCTCCGGGCAAGCCGTATAAATAAATTCATTTTAAAGCTTGTATTTGGGCGTAAATTAAAAAAATATTCTGGACTGATCCCATAGATAGAAGAATAACCGTTAAATAAGAAAAGCTACCGTTAAATAAGTTCTGGTTCCTATTTAGAGTGCTGAATAGATTTTTAACTATTTTGGGCCTTGATGAACATAAATGCGTTAATAGTAGAAGATGAATTTCGTGTACGACAGGTTTTAGTAAAGCTGTTAAAGCAGCATTGTCCTGCTATTACACTCGTTGGAGAAGCTGAGAATATTACTAATGCACACGCACTTATCATTAAGCATAAACCGGACCTTGTTTTTTTAGATATTGAAATGCCGGGAGGTAATGGTTTTGATCTTTTATCAAAATTTGACTCTCCCGGTTTTGAAACAATATTTGTAACCTCGTATGGGCATTATGCTATTAACGCCATAAAATACAGTGCCCTGGATTATCTGCTAAAACCTGTAATAATAGATGAATTGAAGGCGGGAGTTAATAAAGCTGTTCAAAGAATTGAAAGTAAACACATAACCAGGCAATACGCTCTATTAAAAGAAAATTTAGAGCATACAAATCCTAAAAAGCTTGGAGTGATCAGTAAGGGTAAATTGCACCATGTTAATGTCAATGAGATTACTTACATTGAGGGAAGTGGAAATTACAGTAATATTTATCTAACAAATGGCGAAAGACATATCGTAGCTAAAACACTAAAAGATTATGAAGAAATATTGTGCGCCGAAGATTCTTTATTTGCAAGGGTACACAAAAGCTATATTGTTAATATAAAACAAATCAGTCATGTTGAAAAAGGAGAAGAAAGCCCTTTGGTTTTATACAACAACATCAAACTGGAAATCTCCAGAAGAAAGCGGCAGGAAGTGCTGGCCCGAATTGCAGGCACTTCATAAATTCTACGTCATCCTTATTCATAGATCACAAATTTTTCATTTCTTGTAACTTTTCCACTCATCAGCAAACTACAAAAATAAATACCCGGTAAAAGCCCGGTATGTATTTGAACCGTTGAACCAGTGACCGGAACAGTCTTCAATAACTCACCTAATGCATTATGTATTTTTAATTCAGCTTTATCTGTAGATCGGATGTCAGAAACCTCCATTGTTAAAATTATTCCGCCGGATGCCGGATTTGGATAAATAAGCAATGAGTGTTCATTCCCTAAATCAGCTATACTTGTGGGTGCACATGTTAATGCACTAAACGCATTTACTTTACCATATCCCCAATAACTATCAGGCAGGCTGCTTCCTGTAAATTGATCCTGTGTGGTGCAATCAATGATCGCTTGTTTTACATCCATTGCAGAAGCGGTAGGATTTTTTTGAAGGTACAGTGCCGCAACTCCCGCAACAACCGGTGAGGCATGTGATGTGCCTCCGTTCCTCACATGAAAGCCTCCTTTAGCCAGCACATCAGGATAATTTGCAACAATACCCGGAACCATCGTTAATACAACCGCGGCTATGTTCATATCACCCGGAGCAGCAATATCCGGTTTCATTCTCCCATCACGTGTAGGGCCAATACTAGAAGTCATAGCTCTTTGCCCCGGAACCAAGGTATTGATTACAACCAGAGTATCATAATATCCCATATAACTTCTCCGATCAGTATAATTGGCAACAGCAATAACATTATCCAAACACTGGAAACTACTTACAATAGTTTTGTTGACATCCGGTAACTTATAAAACATGCTGTCCGGCATTGTAGCGAGTGATGGGAGGCCTGTACTTACCATATCAAAGTCCCAAAGATCAAATTTACCAGAGCCAGTGGTGCTCAATCGCCAATTATAATTTGTGGAATCAGGAACAATATAAAATTCCATTGAATAAGTACCACCCACCAGGTCACCATAACTTTGTATACGGCCGATCCTTTTACCATTATTATATAATGTATCTACCGATATGATCCCTAAATGACTTGATATATCAGAAAAAGGAATTTGCCCCCTGAACGAATGCACAGGTGTCATTTTATCGGCGCCAATGGAAAAATCAACATTTTTAAGATCACTTGTATCGGCCCATAATTGAAAATAGATATTACCATTTCCGTCAAACATGGTAAAATTGGTATCAGATGTAACTGTATATCCGAGGTGGTATGGTATATTGCCTGCGTTTCCTGCGGCAGCTACAAAAGCCCGGCCAGGTTGTGCATCTATCAGATTACTGATAAGTTGTGCCTCCAGATCCTGTCCATCATGTGAACCCATATAATTACCGAAACTCGCATTGATCACACAGGGTTTACCCATCGCCTGAGCTTTTGAATAAATATAATTTACAGCATCTACTGCTGAAACATTACTAAAATCAAGAGCCACCATTATAATATCCGCACCCGGTGCCACTCCTTTATAACCACCCGTAGCCAAACCATTTCCGGCGCCAACTCCTGCCACATGTGTACCATGACTGGGAGCTGAAACAGTATCGGTATGTGCTTCCGCTAGTCCATTATCAATATCCAGATTGGTGAATTCCTGCCCGTAACCATAAGGCAATGGCGTATTTGCCGCAGTGGGAAGCGTATGGTCCCATATATACTTTACCCTGCTTTTTCCGGAATTATCTTTAAAATCAGGATGATGAAAATCAATTCCGCTGTCGATAAAACCAATCACTACCCCGGTTCCATCATAGGCTTGTGTTAAGGGAGTTTGTCCGTTATGTACAGGAATTACATTGCTGCGTACCAGCATGGTATCATTTAACAGACGAGCCTGTGATGAATATGCTTCAATGCGTTGAATTGCTTTATTGGGAAGTATTGTACTAATTTGTTCTATAGATATACTAACAGCTGCTATATCACCGGATGAATATTTGAATTTTCCGCCACCATTAATTACTAACTCTTTGATAATATCCATATCGCCTTTAATAAAGACATCAAGAGGTCTCATTCTGTCATTACTGCCTCCTTCTTGAACTTTCTTTACCAAGGCAAAATTCATTTTACTCTGCGCGGTAAGTGTTGATGATAAAATAATAGAAAGGCTTATAAATAGTACTATTTTTTTCATTGTCGGATATTATATTTTATTCCATGCCAAAATATTACGAAATTTACAATATAATCAGCACTTCTGAAAATTGCAGGATAAGCATTTATATAAATTTACTAAAAATACAGAAGAACCTCTTATAACAGGATTTCTTAAAAATGTTAAGTCCTTTCCTGATAGTAATGCTTTATGGATCAATGACCGGTACCATTCGTACGAACAACTATATAAAATTGTGGTCGCTATTTACCAAACACTTCCTACAGATAATATACATTCAACTATTGGAATTTATTGTAATGATGATGTGTATACGTATGCAGGTATTTTAGCTATTAATTTATATGGTGCCTCGTATGTTCCTTTAAATAATAAATTCCCTTCGAATCGTAATAAAAGCATCGTTGAACAGTGTAAGCTGAAATTAATATTGAGCTCGATCGAACATAAAGAGTTGAAAGATATTGCAGGAGGAACAGAAATTCTTTTATTAAATAATTTAAAAACTGTTTCAGGTTCTGTTCTTGAACATAACAATAAGATTGATCAACCAATTGCTTATACTCTTTTTACATCCGGTTCTACTGGCGAACCCAAAGGCGTCCCGATTTCTAATTCAAATGTAAATCACTGCCTGAATTTCTTTTTAAAAAATTTTGATCTGGATCAGAATGACAGGTTCTTACAGGTTTATGAATTAACATTCGATGTTTCCGTATTTTCATTTTTTATGCCTTTACAGGTAGGGGCTTGCTGCTATGTTGTTCCCAACGATGGAATTAAATATATAAAAATAATACAGATGCTGGAAGAGCATAAGATCACAGTGATAAGTATGGTACCCGGCATATTGCGATATATGGAACAATATTTAGATGAGGTAAAGTTTGATCATTTGCGCTACAGTTTTTTTTCAGGCGATGCATTGTACCATGAACTTGCGGTTAAATGGAAAAAATCAATGATCAACGGCCAAATTCATAATTTTTACGGACCTACTGAAACGACTATCGTTTGTACACATTATCTCTGGACAGAATCTCAATCAGCACAGGAATCTGTAAACGGCATTGTTCCTTTAGGAAAGCCATTTGATGGAATGAATGTTTTGATCGTTGACTCAACAAATCAATTAACCGAAAAGGGTGAATTGTGTTTTAGCGGCTCACAAGTGATAACTGCTTATTTAAATAATTCACATGAAAGTCAATTTTTCATTCACAAAGGTAAACGCTATTATAAAACGGGGGATACTGTTTCTTATAATACCAACGGGAATATTGTATTTCATGGACGTATGGATAACCAGGTAAAGGTCAATGGATATCGCGTGGAATTGATTGAGATCGAATTCGCCATTGAAAAAATCACTAAAAAAAGATCTGTTGTGCTGTGTGTAAATGATAAACAGATAAATAAACTAATAGCATTTATTGAAACGAAAGAAATAAATGAACAAACTATAAAGTCTTCTCTTGCTTCACTCCTGCCTGATTACATGATCCCGCAACAGTTTATTGCAATTGAGAAGATCCCTTTGAATATCAATCAGAAAACAGACAAACAAACACTTCTGAAATTCATCAAATAAAAATTCTCCGTTCATAAGGGTATTCCTCTCTTTTATAATTTGTTTTCCGCCACTCTTGTAATTTATATTCCATAATCATTTGGCTGCGTATACTTTTGAAGAAAAAAACTGAATGATGGAAGAATCGAAATGAAGTCCTCATCATTCCATTATTCCAAATTGTGTTATCAATGATCAACCAAATTATATACTCATGAAAATATTTACATCTGTTGTTATTTGTATCTGCTTCTCTGTTTCTGCCAAAGCGCAAGCAGGTTCATTAATTGAAGGCCAGGTAAAAGATAAGGATAACAATTCAGCCGCCTTTGCAACTGTTACACTATTAAATGCCTATGATTCGTCTTTGGTAAAGGGTGCTATAACAGATGAAGGAGGAAATTACCAGATCGAAAATATTAAAGCAGGTAGATATATTATAGGTGTACACTTTGTCGGATACGCCAAACATTATTCTTTATCATTTGATCTGAAAGAAAATGAAAAGAAAAGAATGGATGATATTATTTTTCTTCCATCCGAGAATCAACTAAACCAAGTGGAAATAGTTTCTCAAAAACCATTTATTGAACGGCAGGTAGATAAAATAGTTGTAAATGTTGAAAACAGCATTGTAAGTGCTGGCAATAGTGTATTTGAAATATTGGAACGTTCTCCCGGAGTTACTATTGACCAAAATGGGAATATTTCTTTAAAAGGAAAACAAGGAATTGTTGTGATGATGGATGGCAAACCTACTTTGCTGAATCCTGAACAATTGGGAAATTATTTAAAAGGAATGCCTTCATCCGCAGTTGAAAAAATTGAGCTGATCAATAATCCTTCCTCAAAATACGATGCAGCAGGAAGCGCAGGAATTATAAATATAAAAACAAAAAAAGGAAGAAAAGACGGCTTCAACTCTTCTATTAACGGCGCATACGGACAGGGGCGGTATGAAAAAATAAGCGGAAGTATCAACTTTAATCACAAAAAGAAAAAAATAAATTGGTTCGGGAATTATAATTATTCCAAACGCAAAGGATTTCACAATGTAACATTGGATCGTGTGTTTTCTGTAAATGGAATTCCCAATACACGTTTTATGCAGGATAATTATGTGGTTTTTCCTTTTAATAATCATACTGCGAAACTGGGTTTTGATTTTTATGCGAGTAAAAAAACTACTATCGGACTGGTGATCAATGGGAACAATAACAAATTTAATCCGCATGGGGAAAATAATACCCAGGTGTACAATGGAACAAATGAACTGATCTATAATTTTAGAACCACCAACCGGTCAAATGATCTGTGGCAAAATGGATCGACCAATATTAATTTCAGCCACACGATAGATACAACCGGGAAAGAAATTTCGGGAGATGCAGATTACGCCGCTTATGGAAATAAAACCACACAACGCTTTTTAACTACTTACGCTGATGCTGATGGAAATATGTATCTGCCGGATAATTTTATACACAGCAATGTAAAAGGCTTATTACAGATCTATTCAGGAAAAGTAGATTATTCACACCCGTATAATCAAACATTGAAGTTTGAAACAGGTATTAAATCAAGTTACGTTACTGCCGACAATGACGTGCGTTTTTATAATACTGTAAATGGTGCCGATATAGTAGATACAACCAAAACAAATCATTTCATTTATGATGAAAATATCAATGCTGCATATATCAATGCTACAAAAGATTTCGAAAAAATAAGTGTACAACTGGGATTACGTGGTGAACAAACCATCATGCATGGAACACAGGTAACAACCGGAACTAAATTCGACCGAAATTATGCCCAATTATTTCCCAGCGCCTTTTTAACTTACAGAATAAATAAAAAAAATGAACTGGCATTTAATTATAGCCGCAGAATCGACAGGCCAAACTATCAGTCCTTGAATCCATTTATATTTTTCCTGGACCCTACAACATACAAACAAGGAAATCCTTTCCTGCAACCCCAGCTGACCAATTCATTCGAGCTGAGTTATACCTATGACCAGAACACCACGCTAACAGGTTATTTCAGCAGGACATATGATAATATCACTGAAGTGCTGATCCAGGATGATGTAAAAAAAGTGACCATACAAACCGGAAAAAATATTGGTCATGTTGATTATTCGGGATTATCAATAAATACAAATTTAAAGCCAACAAAATGGTGGAATTGCTTTAACGATATTAATATTTATTATGGTTTATACACCGGAGAAGTTCAGGGGAACTATCTGAACAAAAGTAATTTAGTATTTACCATTAATAGTACCAATTCATTTGTACTCCCTAAAAATTTTTCCGCTGAATTATCTTTCTTTTATAAAACAAAAGAGGTGTATGGTATCATGGAAATGGAACCGATCTACTCTCTCAATGCAGGGGTGAAAAAGACGTTTGCAAATAATAAATTTACCGCAAAACTTAATTTTAATGACATACTGTATTCTTACAGAATACAAGCATATATTGGATTTTATAATATCGATGAATCATTCAAAAGAAAGAACGACACACGCACAGTTACCATCTCTTTAACATACAATATAGGAAAAGGCGGCAATACACCTTCTTCCAGAAGACAAACAGGAGCAGAGGATGAAAAGAAACGCGCCGTTAGCGGAAATGGTTAGATTATTTTCATGTGATAATTTAACTGTTTCCAACTCCTATTTCCTGATTTTTTAGTAAGCAATTTCTTACCTTTGATCTGATATGCCTGAACAAGTACTAGATCAGTTACAACAAGTTTTTCGTGTAGTGTTTAAAAGTCAAGAGTTGGTGATAAGCCAAAACACTTCGGCTAAGGATATTAAAATGTGGGATTCACTCACACATCTTGAATTAATAACATCCATAGAAGAAAAATTCAATATCAAATTTTCATTTTCAGAAGTAAT
>JBQTHQ010000044.1:0-7981 GCA_052389695.1 Bacteroidota bacterium
TGAAAAAGTATTTGAAGTATATTTTTCAGGTAAAAAGGTAGGCACATTCTTTTGTGATCTGATGGTAGAGGAGAAGATAATTGTTGAAGTAAAAGCTGTGACAGGGATTATGCCGGTTCTGTTTAGGAACCAGGTAATAGCCTATTTAAGGGCGTCAAAACTAAAAACAGCCTTATTAGTTAATTTTGGAAATAAAAGTTGTGAGGTAAAACGCATTTCTCTTTAATTTAAATAGAAATCGGTGTAATCATTATAATCAAATAAAATCGGTGTATTGAAAACAAAGACATTAAAAAAGAATAAAGTAAATGTTGTAACTCTTGGTTGTTCTAAAAACATCGTGGATAGCGAGGTATTGATGGGACAATTGAAAGCAAACAATTTTGAAGTGGAGCATGAAAGTACAAAGGACGATTCCAGTATTGTGATCATTAATACCTGTGGATTTATTGATAATGCCAAACAGGAAAGTATAGATACAATTATTCGTTATGCAGATGCAAAAGAAGCAGGACTGGTTGATAAAGTATATGTGACAGGTTGTTTGAGTGAACGTTATAAACCCGAATTCCAAAAAGAAATTCCGAATGTAGATGGATATTTTGGTACGCGTGATCTTCCACGTTTATTAAAAACATTAAAAGCAGATTATAAACATGAATTAGTAGGAGAGCGGCTATTAACTACACCACATCACTATTCTTATTTTAAAATTTCCGAAGGTTGCGACCGCCCCTGTTCTTTTTGTGCAATACCATTGATGCGTGGCATGCATGTTTCTAAACCAATTGAAGAACTGATAAAAGAAGCGAAACATCTGGCAAAGAATGGTGCCAAAGAACTAATGCTGATCGCACAAGATCTTACCTATTATGGTTTGGATATTTATAAAAAAAGAAACCTTGCCGAACTTTTAAAAAATCTATCCGATGTAGAAGGTATTGAATGGATCCGTTTGCATTATGCATTTCCAAGCGGTTTCCCGATGGATGTATTGGATGTAATGAACGAACGCATAAATATTTGTAATTACCTGGATATGCCTTTGCAGCATATTACTGATAATATGTTGAAGAGCATGCGCAGGGGAACTACCAAACAAAAAACTATTGACTTGGTAAATCAAATTCGTGATAAAGTTCCGGATATTGCCATCCGAACTACATTGATTGCGGGTTATCCCGGAGAAGCAAAAAAAGATCATGAAGAAATGCTGGAGTGGATCGAACAAACTCGTTTTGAACGTTTAGGAATATTTGCTTACTCACATGAAGAAAATACACACGCTTATTCATTAAAAGATAATGTGTCTGCAAAAGTGAAACAGGCCCGCACGGAAGCAGTAATGGCCTTGCAACAGGGTATTTCATACAGCATCAACCAACAAAAAATAGGTAAAACGTTTAAAGTTTTGTTTGATAAAAAAGAAGGTGATTATTTTATTGGCCGGACGGAGTTTGATTCTCCTGAAGTGGACAATGAAGTGCTTGTAAAAGCAGATGCCAATTATGTTCGCGTTGGTGATTTTGCAGATGTGAAAATTACTTCTGCGGAGGATTATGATCTTTATGGAGAAGTTGTAAAGTAATTATACATTATGAATGATAAATTATAAGTTAAAAAGATATGCAAAAAAATATTTTTATACTTATAATTCTGTTTTTGTTAAGTTGCACTCAAAAAATATCTTTTGATAAATTAAGAAATTGGGTACAAAAAGGAAAAAATAGTTGGGTGTATTTGCTTGACACTACAAATTGTAGACTTTATTGTGAAATAGGATACCCTGATTGGGCTGGAGATTAAGAATTAACCATTTATAATTCATAATCTATAATTTATAATCTCTTTTCAATCTGGTATTTATTTCTGTCCACAGAATTTCTTGAAATTAATTCTCCTAAAAAGCCGGCAAGAAACAATTGTGTTCCAATGATCATTGCTACCAAAGCTAAATAGAACAAGGGTTTATCGGTTACATCACGGGTTGGAATAGCATAAGCGGATTTATATATTTTTTCAATGATCAGGTATAATGCTACTGCGCCCCCGAATAAAAATGAAACAGTTCCCCAGAAACCAAACAGGTGCAT
Source organism: Bacteroidota bacterium (assembly GCA_052389695.1). Taxonomy (GTDB): domain Bacteria; phylum Bacteroidota; class Bacteroidia; order 2-12-FULL-35-15; family 2-12-FULL-35-15; genus 2-12-FULL-35-15. The sequence goes on from JBQTHQ010000044.1 coordinate 2,094, forward strand.
CGGACGTTTCCCGAATTTAGAAACAAATGAAATGGACATCAGGTCGAGGAAGCCATTTACAAAGCGTTCTATTCCAAATTTTGTCTTGCCGTATTTACGTTCACGGTGTTGAACAACTTTTTCTGTGATCTTTGTAAAGCCCGCCCATTTAGCGATCACCGGGATATAACGATGCATCTCGCCATATACCTCTATACTTTTCACAACATCTTTTTTATAAGCTTTTAGTCCGCAGTTAAAATCATGTAAATTATTTATTCCGCTTGATTTTCGTGTGGCCCAGTTAAAAAGTTTGGTTGGTATTGTCTTACTGAGCGGATCATGGCGTTTTTGTTTCCAGCCGGATACCAGGTCGCAGCCATCGGTTTCGATCATTTTATACAGTTCAGGAATTTCATCCGGTGAGTCCTGCAAGTCAGCATCCATAGTAATTACAACATCCCCTTGAGCAGTTTCAAAACCAACATTCAGTGCAGCAGATTTGCCATAATTCCTGCGGAATTTTATTCCTCTTACATTTGAATTTTTTGATGACAACTGCTCAATTACTTTCCAGGAATTATCCCTGGAGCCATCATCAATAAAAATAACCTCGTACGAAAAAGAATGTTGATTCATTACACGTTCCAGCCATTCACACAGCTCAGGCAATGATTCGTCTTCATTCAATAAAGGAATAACTACTGAGATATTCATTGCGACAAATATATAATTAATTAAGGATTAAGGATTAAGGATTTTCTATTATCTACTGTTCAATTGTTTGGGCTCAATGCTTACTGTCTGCTGTTTTGACTGTGTAGCGTTAATAATTGTTAATTTGTTTACTGCCTACTACCTATTGAATAATTGTCTACTGTTTTTTTAATATATTTGGAATAAAATTTGTTACTTTTGCATGGGGTAAGTCTTATACGACCAGCTCCCTTTAATCCTCCAGGTGCGGAAGCAAGCAAAGGTACTAGGTTGAGCGGTGCGATGTAAGTAGCTTGCCCCTTTTTTATTCTACGAACGAATCCGTACTAATTTACGAATTACGAATAGGTCGTCAACTATTCTATAATTATTTTTTTACAGGTTAATCCAAAAACATTTTTGTTTCGTACATGTGCGGAAAATTAACCCTAAAACTTATAAAAATGAAAAAAATAATCGTATTAACATTAGTATTGTCGCTGATGGCAGTTAGCATTGAAGCTAAAAATGTAAATGCAGCTGAATCAAAAACTTCAGTTAACGAACCTAAATGGGAAAAATCAAAAGAAGGTACCTGGGCCGGCATGAACAAAACATGGTACAAGTTGAATCCAAAAGATGCTTCTGTGTGGGTGTCAACTGATGGTAAGAAATGGGAAGCGGCTAAAGATGGAATGTGGCAGGATAAGGAAGGCAAATGGATGAAAATCGGAGATAAAAAACTTTGGTGGAGCAAGGATGGAAAAGAATGGGCCGAAGTTCCTGAATGGAAATGGGAAGGAACAGATGGGATATGGAATAAATTTGACAAAGACTGGAATTTATGGATTGCTAAAAAATAACACTTAATAAAAAACAGCCGATAGTTTCTTTCGGCTGTTTTTTATTTAAAACTAATTCATAATATTGCCGGAGCAATTTTGTTAACCAAAATAAAATATACGGAAGAAGAATTAATCCCACTCATAAAAAGTGGCGATCAAAACGCATTTTCTTATTTGTATGATAATTATTCCAAAGCGCTGTATGGTGTTATATTCAGTACGATAGGAAATACCGAAGAAGCAGAAGATATTTTACAAAATGCTTTTCTGAAAATATGGAATAACTTCTCATTATATGACAAGGACAAAGGCCGGTTGTATACCTGGATGCTCAATATTACACGTAATGCAGCTATTGATTATGTCCGCTCAAAGCATAACAGAAATAATTCTCAGAAATACAGATCGGATAATATTGAACATGAAATAAATAAACAACATTTCAACACCATTAATTATGATTATACAGAGTTGAAAAATTTATTACAGGAATTAAAAGCTGATCATCAGACGGTCATTGATATGGCTTATTATGAAGGATACACACAGGAGGAGATTGCCAAAAAATTAAATCTTCCTCTTGGAACCGTAAAAAGTAAAGTAAGACAGGCAATTATAATATTAAGAAGAATAGTAAAATAATCTTGGACAGTAATAACATCATATCATCAGATATTCTGCAAAGTTACGTGCTGGGCACCGCTACAAATGAGGAAGTATTAGCGGTGCAGCAGGCATGTAGAAAGCATCCTGAGCTGCTCGCTGAGATTAAAGCAATTGAAGAAGCGCTGGTTCGATATGCTGAAATGAAAGCACCGCCTGTTTCAGGTATAGTGAAAGAAAAGCTGTTCTCAAATCTGAATGACAAAAAAAGTATAAGTAATAATTCTGAATCTAAAATATACCCAATTAATTCCCCAGGCTCATCGAAAAGGTTTTATCGTTATGCTGCCGCTGCTGCTATTTTATTATTGATAGCCAGCGCCGCTTTTAATTTATTCTTTTATAATAAGGTAACCTCCGTTACTGAGGAGTTATTCTCACTTAAAAACGAAAATGAAAAACAGCAAAGGCAATTAGAGAATACTAAAAATGATCTGGCCGTTCTATCCGATCCTTTGACAAAATCAATTCAGTTAAAAAGTGTGGATACAACAGTTAATTCAGGCGCGACAATACATTGGAATCGTTCAACCCATCAGACTTATCTCTCATTAGCTGAGTTACCCGCACCACCTGAAGGAAAGCAATACCAACTGTGGGCTATCGTAAATGGCAAGCCTGTAGATGCCGGAGTATTTGATGTTAAGGCAGGAATTCAAAAAATGAAACAAATAAATGGTGCTCAGGCATTTGCCGTAACACTCGAAAATAAAGGGGGAAGCCCTGTACCGACGTTAACCGAAATGCGTTTGTTGGGAAATGTATAGAATATTCCGTATCCTTTTCTTTGCTCTCATAACCTGGCTCTTCATTCGTATATTTCTGTTTCAGATTTTTCAGGTTCCTACCGCCTCCATGAAGAAAACGTTTACCGAAGGAGATTATATTTTTGTAAACAAACCGGCTTATGGTCCCCGCATTCCAATAACTCCGCTTTCCATACCCGGAGGAAATCTTTATATCGATTGGATACAAATTCTATATCTGCGTTTTCCCGGTTATTCATCTGTAAATTATAATGATGTTACTGTTTTTAATTATCCATTGGATGATCATTTACCTATTGATAAACGAAAAGAATATGTTAAGCGTTGCGTTGCGTTGCCCGGTGATTCTGTTGAAATTAAAAATGGAATTGTTTACATAAATAAAAATGAAATTAAAGAATCAGAAAATATAGTATACCAATATACCGTGCAAACAAATAATAGCGACAATACCTTTCTAAAAAAATTTGATGGTTATTCTGAGGCAGTTCCCGGTACACATTACCTTTTCCTTACCAGGCAGGATGCCGATACGCTCAGGAAAAATAAAAATATAGTCTCAATTAAAAAACATACAATTGACAGCACAGTGTACACTCCCGCTGTTTTTCCTAATTCCTCACGCATACGATGGAATATGGATAATTTCGGGCCGTTGTATATTCCTCAAAAAGAACAAACCATTTTATTAAGTAAGCTCAATATATTGCTATATAGCCGTGTAATCGAAAAATACGAAAACAATGAACTGGAAGTAAGAAATGATTCCGTGTTTATAAATGGTTGTTATCAAAAAATATACACCTTTAAAATGAATTACTATTTTGTTTTGGGTGATAACCGCTATAACTCTATTGATTCCCGTTTCTGGGGATTTGTTCCCGAGGATCATCTCATTGGGAAATGTCATTGATCGCCTCGCATCTTAATAATTTTGCCGACTCATAAGATTTTCTTCCAGCTATCTTAAACACCTTTTCAACGAATACCGTAACCAATTCAATTTGCTTCGGATAATTTTGTGCATAAAAATTAGTATTAATCCTTAAAAAATAAAAAATGAAAAATAAAAACAAAATTTTTCTTGTATCGACATCTGTGCTGGTTGGGTTTGCGATAATTACTTTCTTCTTTAGCGGAAGCGCGACAGCAGTAAACGACAATAAAAATATTGCTGCTTCTTCGCCGGCAACACCAGCGCTTGAAAGCTGGTCAGATGCATCCAAAAAAGCCGCTGACATTATGAAAAAAATGTACGGTGAACCTGCGGAACAAACCGCTTCAATGATGCTATGGAACAACAATGGCCCATGGAAACGTACAATAATCTATGCAAAAGAAGTGAAGCATGATTTTCCCATGCCCCATACAGATGTAATGGAGCAATTCATTGATTATAAAGTCCCTCCGGAAAAGTTTACGGATGTTGCTATGTATGATGGAAGCGTGGTGTGTAACCGCACAAATGGGGAAATGTCCGCACGTTGTGATAAAGAAGGCGCTAACTTTTTGGCCATAAATCTCGCCAATGATGTTATTACAGGAAAAAAAGATGTAAATGCCGCGCGTGATTTTTATGCCAATTCCATCCTGGAATTTATGAGAGGAGGAAAACCCGCTTATATGCAAAAACTTCAATTTGATGTGGCAAAAGGAAACACTTCTGATTCTGATAAAACATCTCCGGTAATAGACAAAGTAGATAAAATAGAAATGATGAAATTGAAAAAGGATGTGATGGAGAGAGAGAAGAAAATGATGAAAGAAGAAAAAGTGGGAATGAAATAAAGCCCTGTTAGAATTATTTAAATTTTTATTTTTTAGCATCTAATCCAACCGGACTTTTTTAACGTATATGATGACTGAGTTGGGATTTTTGGGCAACAGCAAACTGAAGGCAAAACCAATTATTTAATAAATATTATAACAATGAAAAGAACTACAAAAAAAATTCTTACAATTACAGGTGTTTTGGCAACAGCGGTAACACTTGGATTGTGGGATACAAGCACATCCTATGTGGAGGCATCCAGCCATAGGGAAGCGCCATTGATCGCGAATGATCCCCTGGCCGATAACACCGACCTCTACGCATTCAGATGTCCGGACGATCCTACACATGTTGCCATTATCGCCAACTATATCCCTATGGAATTGCCCCAGGGAGGGCCTAACTATTATTCATTCGGGGAAAATATCCGTTATGAAATTCATATTGAAAATGATGGGAGTACAGGTGACGATGTGACTTATCGCTTTACATTTTCAAAAGTAAACGAGGACCCAAGTACTTTTTTTAATATCCGTTTGGGAAAAGAAAATCTGAAAACCACTTATACTGCTGAAAAAAGTATAAATGGAGGTTCATTTACTACCATTATTTTAAACGGAGTAGTGCCTCCTCCAAATATTGGCCCGCGCTCTATCAGTACTTCTGTAGGATTGAATAAAGCAGAATACGACGATCTGATCTTTCCGGGAGCTATTTCCACTGCGACAGGTTCAGGAGGTGAAACAGTTTATTGCGGTCCGGCTGATGATCCATTCTTTGTGGACCTCGGAGGGATATTTGATTTAGGACAAACACGTGCAGGAGCGGGACCCAAAGATGGCGTGGGACATAAAAATGTTCACTGTATTGCTCTCAAAATCCCTATCAGCACATTGCAAAAAACAGGTCAGCCTGTATCAGCGGCTACCAGCATATTAGATCCTAATTTTATTATTGGAGTATGGGCATCTGCAAGCAGGCAAACAACCCGTACCTTAAGCACAACAGGTGGAAACCCGTCAGATGGAGGCAGCTGGGTGCAGGTATCCCGTATCGGCATGCCATTGACCAATGAAGCGGTAATAGCAATAGGCCAGAAAGACAGATGGAATTCAGCATCGCCTTATGGTATTGATACTACATTTGATAATTTCGCGATGAATCCTG
>JBQTHQ010000045.1:0-17097 GCA_052389695.1 Bacteroidota bacterium
GCGAAGTTTAAAAATTCAGTACGTTCCTGAGGAGTGGAATCTTCGTAAAAATCATTCATTGCATTATTGAAATGAAGAAAATAATCTTCTTTTGGTAAGGCGCTTAATACTTCCATTTCCCTGTCAAGATTTACTTTGAAAGGAAAAGTTTCTTTTAAATACTTTACAACTACAATGCCTTCGTTCTTATTGAATTCACCGTCAACCTGTGAAAGTATCATCAGCATATGATACCCCGCCATTACTTTATTCATTTTTGTTGTTATCATGATCTTATTCTATGTGTGGTATAAATATACAATTTACACCGGGATAAGAAAAGATTTTTTAAGGAAAATTAGCAAACAACATTCATTAAATAAGCATTAATGCGATCTCAAAAGCTGAATGAAACCTTTTTGTTCCGGGTATTCCACATCATCATCGGACTGTACATAAATTATATAATAATAAGTTCCATCCGGTACTTCCTGCCCGGCGCTGGTTCTTCCGTCCCAAGTTCCTTTTGGTTGATCCCATTGAAATAATAGCATTCCCCAGCGATTGTAAATGGTTCCTTTAATTATAGTCATTCCTTTTCCGCATAAGTCAAATACATCATTATTGCCATCACCATTAGGCGTAAAAACGTTCGGGACACATAACTCGGATTTTTCAACAACTTTTATAATAGATGTATGGGCTTCAGAACATCCATTGATATTTATCACTACAAGCGTAACGGTATATGTTCCCGGTTTGTTATACACATGAGTAGGGTTATACACACTGTCAATGGTGCCATCACCAAAGTCCCATTGGTATTGTGTTCCACCTGTACTATTGTTGGTAAAGTTTACATTTAAAGGAGCTGTTCCGCTAACAGGATCAGGAGTAAAATTAGCACTCACCAATCCTGACTCTGTTATTGTAATGCTGTTTGATTTTGTACAACCATTATTATCAGTTACAGTTACGGTATAAGTTCCTGCAGTAAGGTTAGAGATATTTGATCCTGTTTCTCCGGAAGGAGACCATAAATAGGTATAAGTGCCGGTTCCTCCTGAAGTACTTACAGTTGCTGTTCCATCATTTCCTCCGGTGCAAGTTACATCGCTGCCTGATGGTATCACTGAAATATCCACAGGTTGATTTACTGTTGCTGTTGCAATATCTATACAACCGTTATCGTCTGTTATTACAACCGTATACGTTCCTGCAGATAAATTGGAAGCCAATAAGTTGCTTCCACCGGAAGGCGACCAGGCATAAGTATAAGGTCCCGTTCCACCACTTACACTTACAGACGCAGAACCGTTATTTCCTCCAAAACAAGAAACATTAGCTGTTGTTAATGGCGTTGCGAGTGTAATGACAGGCGGCTCTGTTATAGTAATAACCGCTGTTTGTGTGCAAGTATTATTGTCGGTTACAGTTATAGTATACGTGTTAGGTGCTAGATTAGAAATATTGGAAGTTGTTCCACCTGTTGGCGACCATGCATAGGTGTATGGTGCAGTGCCACCGGAAGCAATAACTGATGCAGTTCCGATATTATCTCCAAAACAAGCAAGGTCGGTTTTTGAGGTAGTTAATCCTATCACGGTAGGTTCAGTTACTACTATTGTTGCAGAATTTGTACAACTATTACTATCACTTACAACTACAACATAATTTCCTGCGGTAAGATTAGAAATGCTTGAAAGTGTTGATGTTTCAGGTGACCAGGAATAAGTATATGGAGTAGTCCCTCCTGAAACACTTACTGTGGCTGTGCCATTATTTCCACCAAAACAGGATGCGCTTGTTGTTAATGGAGTTAAGATAATAGCGGAAGGTTGGGATATTACCACAGTAGTTAATCCGGTACAACCGGCATTATCAGTTGCAGTTACCGTATATGTTCCGGCAGAAAGATTGGATGCAGATGTTCCACTGTCGCCTGAAGACCATGCATACGTATAGATCCCGCTTCCGCCTGTAGCTGTAGTAGTAGCAGTTCCGTTATTACCTCCTAAACAGGATACATTGGTGTTAGATATTGTTAATGCAACAGCGGTTGGTTCAATAATGGTAACAGGTATACTTGAAATACAGCCTACATTATCTCTGACCACTACGGTATAAACTCCGGCCGGAAGTACTGTTGCTGTTGTTGTTGTTTGTGCAGGATTGCTGTTCCATGAGTACGTATAAGGGCTGGTTCCACCTGAAACGCTAACGGTAGCAGTTCCATTAGTTCCGCCATTACAAGTAACAGCGGTACTGTCAACAGTAAGCGTTGCAGCACCTGAATTATTTACAACAACCGTTGTTGTTTGAGTACAACTTTTATTATCTGTTATGCTCACAGTATAACTGCCTCCCGAAATAGCTGATATGGTAGCTGTGGTTTCCCCTCCCGGTGACCATGAGTAAGCATATGGAGAACTACCGCCTGAAACAGAAACCGAAGCGGAACCATTGGAGCCTCCGCAAGTGGCATCTGTACTGGATGGTGTTAATACAATGGGTGCGGGGGAGGCTACAGTAGCCGTAGCATTTTTAGTGCAACCATTATTATCCGTTACTGTTAATGTATAAGTACCTGCGCTTAGATTCAATACTGATGCATCAGTTGATCCCGAAGTCCATAAATAAGTATAAGGAGCTGTTCCGCCGGAAGCTGTTACAGCAACAGATCCATCTGTTCCACCAACACAGTTTAATGTGCTTCCTAAGGAATTTAATGATAACGCTGTAGGTTGCAATATTGTGGTAGTAGTGGTAGCACTGCAACCTGCATTATCGGTTACTGTTAACGAATAGGTCCCTGCAGTCAGGTTGGATATTGTTGGCCCTGTTCCAGCTGAAGGCGACCACGTATAGGTATAAGGGCTGGTTCCTCCTGAAACGCTAATAGTAGCAGAACCATTATTTCCTCCATTACATGATACATCTGTTTTATTGGAATTATTAAGCGAAGGGTTGCTGGGGATTGAAAAAACAACAGTTGTAACACCGGTTGCAGTAGTTAAACAAGTAGTTGTGGAACTAGCGGTTAACTTCACAGTAAAGGGGCCTGCTGTTGAATAAATATGTGTAGGGTTTTGTAAAGTAGAAGTATTTCCATCACCAAATTCCCAGAACCATGTTGTTACCAAACCTGAGCTGTTATCAGTAAAACTAACGGATCTGGGAAGTGTACATCCGGCAGCTATAGAAAAAGAAAAAGCAGGAGAAACATTGGCACATGGAAAAGAAGCGGCATCAGAAGGTCCACCGGACCCCTGGTTTAATACGGTTGTTTTGTTTTGGGTAATAATATCATACTGTTCTACATCACTGCCACCTATACTGTATAGATGTCCGTCTGCTCCTGTGCCCAGTCCGGCTCCACCAAACTTGTTTATCGCTGTCTTGTTACCGGTAGCATAATCAATTTTATAAGCGCCTATATAAAAATGACAATCCCTGTTATCGTAAGTTATGTCATTAACTACATCTGATGAGGTTACACCGTTCAAATTAATTACTCTCACCTGGGTGCAATTAGTAATATCATAACCTCTTAATTTGTAAGGAGAGCCCGTATCATCAAGGATCCAGTAAATTCCCTGATGATCAAAGCATGCCTGAATACTCCAGGGAATTAATCCGGTACAAACATTTTGAACATTACAATTAGACCGGATCCTTTTCAAACGAACAGTACCTGATGGGGATCTTTCAAGAAAATACAGATATCCGTCAATGGGATTAGCTCCAAGCGCATTTACAGCATTTCCATTATTAACACCTGTCAGCACACACATATTCGTTATTTTAGGAGTCCCACCGGGAAGATAACCATCGAAGTAAGAAAGATAGGGGTCATTGGCGCCTCTATCACCAAAAAAATAGATCTTTCCATCACAAGGGAATGTGTTTTGAGCAATACTGTTTTTTATAGTAAGGCCCATATAAATACACATCACAATTACAATGCGTAGGATCAAATTCAGCCTGGTTTTATTGTAGCTATATCTCATAGTAATGGTTTATTTCAGTACTGAAAATTATTGAATCCCTGCTTTTAGTACAAGCCATCTTTTATTCGTAAAATAGGTTCCTAAAAATTATTTTGAAATATAGCTTTGTACCCCAGTATAACATAAAAAGAAAGGAAAAGGTTACAGGAAATTATGGTAACAATATTAAGAGGCAGTAAAAAGAAAAACCCCTGCATTTAACAGGGGTTTGTACCCGGGATCGGACTTGAACCGATACGGCCGCAATGGCCACAGGATTTTAAGTCCTGCGTGTCTACCAATTCCACCACCTGGGCAAATATTATAAGAACAATTCTATATTAATTGTGTCTACTTCCGCATTGTTCCTTTGGGGGATGGTAAAACTATGGTCGCTAGCTCCCTTGTTTTACACACAATTCCACCACCTAAGCATTTTACCAGGCTGACGCCTGGAATTAAAAATTGAAAATTATAAATTAAAATACAATGATCAACTCTATACCAACCCATAAAAAGTCCCCGCTCCTTGGGAGAGGGGATTTAGGGGTGAAGCCTTGAGCGAAAGACGGGGTTCGAACCCGCGACCTCGACCTTGGCAAGGTCGCGCTCTACCAACTGAGCTACTTTCGCACTTGTCCGCTGAAGCTTAAAGAGCAAAGGCGGATAATGGACTGCAAAAGTAAGTATTTTTTTTATTTGGCAAAACTTTTCAGAATCTTATATGGATGCCATTGTCCTTAATAAATGTGCTGCCCATGAGTAAATATTATGACCTGCAATTGTTTGCCGCATTTGCATCATTCTTTGATGTTGTTCTTCCTTAGGCATTTCAAGCGCAAACTTTAATGCGTCTGCCGTTTTTTCAATATCATAAGGATTAACCACAATCGCACCCTGAAGCTCCTGGGAAGCACCGGCAAAACGGCTTAAAATCAAAGTGCCGTCATTGTGATTCCGTGAAGCAACAAATTCTTTTGCTACAAGATTCATCCCATCATGAAGTGAAGTAACCATACATACATGTGCGGAGGAATAATAAGGTGTTATTTCTTCATGGCTGTGATGACGTTTTAATAAAAGAATTGCTTTCCAACTTTTAGATTTAAAACGCCAGTTGATCCTGTTTGCTTCATTTTCAACAGCATTTACCATATCAGAATAACTTTTTAGCAGCGTACGGCTGGGTGCGCCTATTTGCACAAAAGTAAATTTTCCCTGGTAGTCCGGATTTTTTTCTAAAAACCGTTCAACAGCAAGGAATTTTTCAATAATGCCTTTTGTATAATCGATCCTGTCAACTCCAATTCCCATATACTGAGCACTTATGCCATGCTCATTAAGTAATTGATCCGGCTTTATCTTTGGAAAATTATTGTCATAATCTTTTAATGTAAATGCAATACTTATAGGGAACGGTTTGATAAACGTTGTTTGTCCTCCCATTTTTACTGAAAAATTTTCCCATAGCACCCTTGATTCGAGTGAATTATTAACTGTTTCGAGAAAATGATTACAATGATATTGGGTATGAAAACCAATTAAATCCGCGCCAAGCATTCCTCGGAGTATTTCTTTTTGCCAGGGGCAGATGCCAAATGATTCAGGATTGGGCCAGGGAATATGCCAGAATATAGCCACTTTAGCGTTGGGTTTTTTCTTTTTTATTAATTCGGGCAAAAGAGCAAAATGATAATCCTGAATTAAAATGAAAGGATTTTCATCATTGGCGGTCTCCGTGAGCACAGCTCTGGCAAAATCTTCGTTCACCTTTTTGTAATAGTGCCAGTCTTCTTTCCTGAAAGTAGGGCGGGTATGGGCTATATGGCAGAGAGGCCATAATCCTTCGTTTGAAAAACCATAATAGTAGTGGTCTTCCTCTTCTTTTGTGAGCCATAACCTTTTCAGCGTATATTTTGGATCTTCCGGAGGAACCTGCACTTTATCATCTTTATCAACTGTTTCCTTGTCGGCATCCCCTGAACCGGATGCGATCCAAAGTCCGCCGCATGCTTTCAATATTGGTTCCATTGCAGTGATCATACCACTTGCAGGGACAATGCATTTAATTTCCCTTCCTGAATGAATGTGCATATAAGGCTCCCGGTTGGATACTACAAGCATTTTTTTATTTTGTAAAAGATTTTCCATTTCTATTTTCAGGCGTTCGGGTGTCCAGATGGCTTCCGAATTTGACCTTAACCGCGCTTCTTCTTCTGCAATAGCTTTGGCTTCATGCATTGCTTTGGCAATATGAACAATTTCGGTATGTAAGGGGACAAGAAAATTCGCAGGGGGTTGATGTTGAAGTTGCTCAATGTTTCCAAGACGTGCAGCCTTTACCCATTCAACAATTTTATTTATAGGACTGAAAATTCCCCAGCGGATTATTAAAACGGTAATAAGTGATACCACAAGAGCCTGTAAAAACCAGCGCATAAAATTCCGGAACCATATTTTACCGATGATATTATCAATATACCCTGCATCGGTATAAAAAATAACTGCATTATCCGGTAACGCATTTTTATGGATCGGTTTAATATATTGATAGATATTTTTGCCGTCAACCGTAATAAAATTTCCAATGGAAGTATCTGCAGCTATTGCCTGTTTGACATAATCAAGTGAATATTTTATAAGCGATTGTGTGTTGGGATTAAGGCTTATACTATCTTCATTGTAAAATATTGAAATTCCTAAAAGCCGGTATTGATCACTTACACTGTCGAGATAATGTCGAACGTGGTAAATATTCTTTTGTTCAATGTGTAATAAATTATTTCTAAGAAATTCAGTGGCAATTTGTTCGGTTCGCGCTTCAAGATCACTGTTTAATTGATTTCTCTCCGTGGAAATCTGGTATATGGTAAAACTTAATGCAACTAAACCAACTGCAATTATAATAGAAAGCACTAATGCAAAATTTAATCTCATGTGTATATCATATTTGTTGTTCAAAATCCAGCTGTCAAACAGGAAATGTGCTGGTTGTGGTTCAAAAAGACAGAGCTATATTGATAAAAGCTCTAAAAATGTTAACACATCATTAACGCTGTCAAGCTTGTGCTTGGCTGAGGTATTTCCATATCCGACCTTGATTGTAAAGCTGTTTTTATTATTCGCCAGAACAGTAAACATGTCTTCATCTGTTTTATCGTCTCCAATGGATAAAATCAAATCGTAACAAATTTTTTCGAGTAAATGTTGTATCGCATTTCCTTTACCCATTTGGGAAGGCATTATTTCAATAATTTTATTCCCGTCTACTATTTTTAAATCATACGGAATTACTTTATCACTTAATGTTCGGATTAATTCCCGGGAAAATATATATCCTCCAATCGGTTCCAGGTTCCTGTAATGCCAGGTTAGTGAAAATTTTTTTTCTTCAATAAAAGAGTCGGGTCGCTCGGATACAAGGCGATGAATAAAAGGAAGTATCGCTTTTTTCCACGATCCGTTGGTTTTAATATGCTCTTTCCAGTTTCCGTTTTCTTTTATCATTGCTCCATGCTCCGCAATAATATCTATGGACAGGTTGCCAATTAAGTTTTCAATGTCAAGGTGCCTTCTGCCGGTAATGATCACCACTTTTAAAGAAGGTTTTTGAATTAATTTTCTGAGAAGAGATAAGACTCGTTCTGTTGGCAAAGCCTGATCAGGTATTGAAGAATAGTCAACCAGGGTCCCGTCATAATCAAGCAGGATCAGTTTGCTGTTGTTTGTATTCCTATATTTTCTTATTAAATCAAATTCCATTTAATATGAATTAACTGGACATATCAGAAATACTTTTAACAATACAACCAGGATATTTCACCCCGGTTTTAATATACGCATCCGCATAAGAGCTTGCTTTTATACTTATGGTCATCACCTTTTTTTTATGTTCAATTTTTACTTTCCAGTCTTTCATGTCGGATCAAATGATAGAAAAGAGCAACGCAAAAGCGGATGCTCAGATAATTAAATAAATTAATTGCAAGGGGATTAAATACTTAAAGCAGGAGGACCACGTTTTTTATCACTAAAAAACAATTGAAAAAAATAAGATTCTTTTGAAAAGAGAGCAAAGTCATTTTCAGCTACATGGATTTTTGTAGAATGTTCATTTGCTACATATAAAGCCGGCTGAGTACCTTTTGCTTTTTTTCTTTTTTTAGCCTTGGTAGGCTTATTGGGCTTGGTGGAAGAATCAGTATTAAAACAGGTACTATTTTTATTTAAAAATTTTAAATCTTTATTTATTTCTGTATAAGAGGTTGGCTCAAATGCAGGGGTAATTCGCTCGGATTTTTTAGTAAATCCGAATATTGTAAATAGAATGAATATGTAGATGATCTTTTTCACAATCCATTTTTAATTCGTCTTAAACTTAGTAAAGATTTTTAAACCAGCCAAATGGTTCATCGAATAATATAAATAAAAATTACTTTTTGTTTATTCAAATTGATTACAGGCATCCCATCACATCGGCGGGAAACCGAAGAACTCAATGTGAAAATCGCAAGCTTGACCCTTGGGTGGGCAAACAACATCCATAATTCAGAAAAATTGAAAGAGTTTCTTAAAGTTATTTTCAATAACTGTTCTACTTTGTAATCATAAGCGGTTTAATAATCTTTTCGCTGCCGGGAGAGTTAATCTGAAGATGGTAATAACCATCACTAAGCTCGCTACTATTAATAAAAGACAGTCTTTCCTATTCTCCTGGCGCTCAGTAATACTAACACTTTGTTGGCAACCAGTTTTTGGAGAAATTTTTCGAAAATAGCTCGTTTTAAGTAGTCTATGAGTTCTTCTTTTTATACAAATATATGCAAAATTCGGTCAATATACTGACTGAAATTTAATTAATTCGGTCAATATATTGACTGAATTAATGAAAAATAAGTCAATGATGACAAAATGAGATTAAATGTTTTTGATTGGACCAATTTTACTCCTCAACACGTCCGCGAAACTCTTTCCTTCAATCTTACTTTCTATCCAGGGAATAAAATCAAATTTATCGAATGCTTTTTTCTCATAAGGAATTAAAGTAAGGGGCAGCATTTTTTCTTTTACTTCTTTAAATAAGGTAATGGCTTCTTTTCGATTATTTATTTTGGAATATTTACGAATAAAGTCAAGTACAATAGTTTCAAACTGGTATAAACGTTCTCTTTTATAAAGAAAACGGTACGTGGATTTTACCAGGTAATCGATCAGCTCCTGGTTGCCCAGCTCAAAGTGAATTACCAGGTTAAAAATTTTTACAAAGGAAACAAGATCTTGCCTTAACTCTGCGCCAATTGCAGGGTCATTTAATATTTTATTGGTCCAGAGGAGAGCGCTATTGTAATCAGCAATGGCAAAATAGAGATTGGCAATGTTAAAACACAGCACAATTTTTGACTCCACATCCACATTATATTTTTCAAAACCTTCGCTGATGGCGGATACCAGAGCTATTCCTTTTTCAAAATCACAGGCATTGAGGTGAATGTAAGTGTAATACACGTGGTAATTTTGAAATAACTTTTTCTTCAGGTCGGAAGAACCTGAATCAAAATACTTGTTTTTTAACTCATCCAATATGACACTGGCTTCAGAAAATTTTTTTAAATGCAATAAGGCAAGGATCACATTTGAACGTGCGGAAATATACCGGGGCAGGTTTTCACTGATCCGTTCGGGCCGGGATTCATACATTTTACAGGCTTTATCCAGATAAATAAATGCCTGTTCCATTTCTTCCTTGAAAAAATGACACATCCCCTGCAAGTGATAATACAAATGCTGTGCTCCAAATGAAAGCGCTTTTTTTTCAGTGCTTAATAATTCATGCGACATGATTGCTTTAAACGGAGACATTTCCTCATCACTGCGTAAACGCCAGTTTCTTCTTCCTGTCACGAGCAAGCGGGAGTATAAATTCCAGTAATTACAAAGGTTAGAAAGCTTTTCAATACTATCCAGCTCTTCTCCCAGGATACTATTTAGATCATTTTCTGAGGTGCTGCTTACCGCTGTTTTCGCGATCACTTCTTTTTCAATTTTAATTATCTCCAACAGCAAAGGGTATTTATCATGATAGGATGCTAATTGTTTAGCTCGTTGCAGTACATCACGACATTGTTTCAAAAGAGATTTTTCCAGTAATATTTCCGCATTGCGGATCAGTTCCTTTAATTGTGCATCTACAGATGCTTGGGAGTGATAAATGTTGAGGCTTTTTAATATAAAATTGTATAAATAATTTTTGGTGAAAGTAAGTTGATTGATAAATTTTTCTCCTTTGAACTGTTGACGAATTTTTCCTTCATCATATTCTTTTTGCTTATCAATTGCGTTAAACAATTTCAGGTATTTCTTTTCTCCAGCCTGTACTGATGCGAATAAGGAAATAAACCTCTTTTCATTTTTATTGAGGGATTTGATGAGTTCAAAAAGATCAATGGGTTGTTTCATGGGGTCAAAAGTACAAAAATTATGATTGGGATGCTATGGTGATCCCCTGAACTTTAATCTAATAAACAGGAAAAAACAATAGATTTTACCTAAAATTAGGATACTAGGATATTATGAAAGATTGAATTGCTTTCGGGTGATTTTTAAATGAATTTAGCAACTAGTTAATCACTTAGTCATACTAAAAATAAAGTTTGTCCAAATTAATAAAAAAACAAAATCCATGAAAAAAATTCTTCTTTTAGCAGTATTTGCGGTAATGTCCTTGTTTTCAAACGCGCAGGTTTTTGCAGATCAGGCAATCGAACAAAATGTTCAGGATTATAATAACTACGTTGCTTTTTTTAATAAAGCATATGAACAACATCCTGAAGTGCCAAAAGGGATACTTGAAGCTATTGCATATACCAATAGCCGTTTTCATCATATTGAACACAAAGAGGGCGAAGCTCCAAGTTGCATAGGAATTCCCAAAGCATATGGTATAATGGGCTTGACATTGGATGGAAGGGATGTTTTTAAAAATAACCTTGTTAGCATTTCACAACTTTCAGGATATACTATTGAAGAGATTATTGAAAGCCCTGAAAAAAATATTTTGGCTTATGCAAAAGCATACAGTGTTTTAAAAAAACAGGCAGGCATTACCAGCAATGCCATCGAAGCTCAGATACCAGTAATGGTTGAATTAAGCGAATTGCCTGGAATTTCCGAACGCAATGATATTACCATAGGACAAGATTTTGCTTTAAATGCTCACATCTACACAGTTCTAGATTTTCTTAATAAAACCGAAAATCAGACATTATACAACCTTCCTGAACGTAACGTAGATTTCATAAAAGTGTTTGGGCAAGAAAATTATAACGTACTGAGTGCTCAAAGCGTAGCTATTTCAGAAGAGGGTGTTACTAACAGGGGTGGCGATACATATACCGGTGGTAAATTAGCTGGCATGATGAGTCCCGATTATGGGCCTGCTTTGTGGGTAGCTGCATGTCCAAATAATTATGATGTAGGCCGTTCAATGGCTGTATCTGCCATAGCCATACACCAAATGGATGGAACTTACGCGGGAACCATTTCATGGTTTTCATCTTGTGATAACTATTACTATACTTCATCCGAATATGTACTCCGCTCATCCGACGGTCAAATAACACAAATGGTATTGGAAAGTAATACCGCTCACCACGTATATACTGAAAACTCTTATACCATTGGCCTTGAGCACGAAGGATATATCAAGCAAAACGGCTGGTATACCACAGCCATGTACAATGCTTCATCTACCTTGGTTAAGAATATTTGCTCCAGAAAAGGTGTCAGTCCTTTGACCTGCTGGTACGGCATCAGCTGTAATGGTAATTATACCTCCTGTTTGGTGGATCAGTGCATCCGTATCAAGGGACATAATCAGTTTCCAAATGGCGGGCATACAGATCCGGGAGTTTATTGGGATTGGCCACGTTATTATAAACTTTTAAATCCAATGCCTTCTGTAACACCATTAACTGCTGCAAGCGGAACTATTTATGATAGCGGTGGAGCAAGTGGAAATTATGCAAATACTGAAAGGCCTTTTACATTAATTGCTCCTCCGGGAGCAGGGCAAATTACCCTGATCTTCACCAGTTTTAATATGGAAGCCAATGCAGATCATTTATTTATTTATGACGGAAGTACTACTGCCGCGCCGTTATTAGGTAAATTCACAGGCACTACTTCCCCGGGAACAATTACTTCAACAGGAGGTGCTATGTTAATTGAATTTCGTTCAGATTGTTCAGTAACTTCATCAGGTTGGGCTGCCAACTGGACTGCCCCCGGAGTTGATAACACTGCACCTACTACAACTATCAGTGCTCCAGGTACCTGGATCACTCAAAATTTTACAGCCAATTTTACGGATGTAGATAATTCAGGCGGAAGCGGAATAGAAAAAAGCATGTACCATGTGGTGAATTATGATGGTGCAGAATGGAGGGCAAATAACGCATCCGGTTTTTTCAGGGATAATTTTAATACTGCTGTTCATGCTGACTGGAGTACAAATACAGGAACATGGGGAATTATCGGAGGATATCTTCAACAATCAGATGAAGGCTTAGCCAACACAAATATATCAGCATCATTAACTCAAAATTTATCTAACCGTTATTTATATAATTGGTCAGGAAGAATAGAAGGTGCAGGAACAACCCGCAGAGCAGGATTCCATTTTATGTGTGATAATGCAACGGCGCCAAACAGAGGTAACTCTTATATGGTTTGGTTCAGAGCCGATCAAAACCAACTCGAAATTTACAAATCAGTAAATGATGTATTGGGTTCACCGGTAAAAACAGTACCGGTTACAATTACTCCCGGAACCTGGTATAATTACAAAGTGGTTTACGACAGAGCTTTGGGAACTATTGATGTGTATATAAACAACGCATTGAAAACTACCTGGACAGATACGGCACCATTACAAAATGGGAGTTATATTTCTTTCAGAAATGGTGATTGTAAATATTCGATCGATGATTTACAAATATACCGCTCAAGAAATACATCTGTAACTGTCACTGTGGGAGCTGCATCTACTAATATGATCCGTTATCAGAATACTGATCCGACAAATGCAGCAGGAATCATTAAATCCATTGTAATGGACAATGCAGGGAATTTATCTACAGTAGCTTCAAAAAGTGTAGATGTAGACTGGACAGCACCTGCAGATGTAACGGTGATTAGAGATGGTACTGGAAGTGACATCAATACAACGAGCAATACTACTCAGCTTTCTGCAAACTGGGATCCAACAGTTGATCCGCATTCAGATGTTGTAAAATACTATTACGCGATAGGAACAACAGCAGGTGCAACCAATGTAGTAAACTGGACAGACAATGGATTAAACATTTTCGTTACAAAAACAGGATTGAATTTAACTTCAGGGCAGATGTATTATTTCTCCATTAAGGCTGAGAATGGTGCAGGATTGCAATCAACGCTTAAATCATCTAACGGACAGTTGGTTCAATTATCAACAGGAATTGTAGAAGAAACAAATGTATTTAACATGATCGCTTATCCTAATCCGTTTACTGAAAATATCGCTGTTCTTTATGAATTAAAAAATGATCAGGATGTGCGTATCACATTGGTGGATGTACTTGGAAAAGAGATCGTAGTGAACACGAATGATAATCAAAGTGCCGGAACTTACAACGTATCTATCCATACAGCTGAGCTGGGGCTTGCGCCGGGAATGTACGTGGTAAAATTAACCACCAACGAAGGTGAAGCATTTATCAAATTAATTCATAACTAATTAAAGTTTAGGGTCCCGCAATTTTGCGGGACTCTTTTTTATCACATTAAACGCGTCAATAAAACTAAAATGAAAAAAATATATTTGTTTTCTGCGATCTTGTTATCACAACTTTGTGTTGCTCAATCAGAAAAATCAATCCGTCAGATCCAGCATGAAGAATATTCAAAATACAATTTCACCAGGCAGGAACAATGGGATAGCTTATACTTATTTCAGCATCCCGGCGAAATATTACAAACAGAAGTTCCAAAAATTCAAAGGTCGCAAGCATGTACTCTTAAAAAAAGAGTGTTCGGTTGGCATCCTTATTGGTTAGCCGCTAATGAGTATCTTAATTATGATTATTCGCTGCTCTCTGATCTTTCTTATTTCGGATATGATGTAAATGTAAATACCGGATATGCTACCAGCACACATGGTTGGATGACTTCGCCGGTTGTGACCAATGCACTGAATGCAGGAATAAGAGTTAATTTATGTGTGGTGCTATTTTCAAGCCATGCTACACTTTTAAATAATTCAACAGCAAAACAAAACCTGATCAATAGTTTAATTTCCAATGTTCAGCAAAGAGGTGCACATGGTGTTAACATTGATTTTGAAGGAATGGATCCCTCCACCAGTGCAAGTTTTCATGCATTTATGAATTCACTTGCACAGCAAATGCATGCTGCGGTTCCCGGCTCGGAAGTGTCGATTGCAATGGCTGCAGGTAACTGGAGCCAGACATATAGCTCTGTAATGGTGCCTTATGTGGACTTGTTTTTGATCATGGGATACGATTATCACTGGGCATCAGCTCCCAAAGCTGGTCCCGTAGCTCCAAAGCACAGTGGTGGCTTTTGGACAATGGGCGATATCACCAATTCGATTACCTATTATTTAAATGCCGGAATTCCTAATTCAAAACTTGCTTTGGGTGTGCCATATTATGGATATGATTGGCCTACTACTTCTCTTTCTTTAAACGCCTCCACAACAGGAACAGGTTTTTCAAGAAAATATACCAATGCTGTTCAAGCGGCTGCTACCTATGGCAGAAAATGGGATAATTATTCTTCGGTTCCGTATTTTACCTATAATAATGGTGGCCCAAGACAATGTTTTTATGATGATGAGGTAAGCATGGCGTTGAAGTATGATGTGGTAAAACGTTTTAATATCGCGGGAATCGGGATATGGGCTTTAGGATATGATGAAGGTTCAATGACATTGTGGAACCTGTTAAAAGATAAATTCACCGATTGTGAACCTCCTGTTTCCTGCACCGGAAATCTTATCGATATGGGCGGCCCGGGAAATTATTATAATAACGAAAACTGGACATACACCATTGCTCCTGCAGGATCATCATCTGTTACAATGACTTTTTCAAGTTTCAATACCGAAGCAAATTATGATTTCTTATCTATATATGATGGAGCAACCAC
Organism: Bacteroidota bacterium; assembly: GCA_052389695.1. Taxonomy (GTDB): domain Bacteria; phylum Bacteroidota; class Bacteroidia; order 2-12-FULL-35-15; family 2-12-FULL-35-15; genus 2-12-FULL-35-15. The sequence goes on from JBQTHQ010000045.1 coordinate 15,177, forward strand.
CACTTCACCATTGATCGGAAAATATTCAGGAACTACTTCTCCCGGAACTGTTACAGCAAACAGCGGTAAGATGACCTTGAAATTTACTTCTGATAATGCTACCACAGGTGCAGGTTTTGCTGCAGCATGGAATTGTTCTGTTGATAATATTGCCCCCACCACTTCTATCAGCGCTCCTACAACCTGGATCACGCAAAATAATTTCACAGTAAATTTTACAGATGCGGATAATAGCGGTGGTAGCGGCCTGGAAAAAAGTATGTACCATGTAGTGGATTATAATGGTACTGAATGGAGAGCAAATAATACACTTGGATTTTTCAGGGATAATTTTGATAATGCAATTCACACCGACTGGAGCAAAAATACAGGTACCTGGGCAATTGCAGGAGGGGTGTTGGAACAAAATAATGAAGCATTAGCCAACACAAATATTTCAGCACCCTTAACACAAAATTTATCTAACCGTTATTTATACAATTGGTCAGGAAAAATTGAAGGAGCAGGAACTACAAGAAGAGCAGGCTTTCATTTCATGTGTGATAATGCTACATCAGCAAACAGAGGTAATTCTTACATGGTTTGGTTCAGAGCTGATCAGGGACAAGTGGAAATATATGAATCGGTAAATGATGTATTGGGCTCACCGGTACAAAGTGCACCAGTTACAATAACGGCAGGAACATTTTATGATTATAAAGTGGTCTATGACAGAAGTACGGGAATAATAGATGTGTATTTAAATAATACCGTGGTAGCCAGCTGGACCGATCCAACACCATTAAGCAATGGAAGCTTTGTATCATTCAGAAATGGGGACAGTAAATTCTCGGTAAATAATTTTTATGTGTACCGTTCAAGAAATGCTACCACAACAGTTAATGTAGGAACAGCAGCTAATGATGCCATTCGCTATCAAAATTCATCCCCAACACAACCATCAGGAATGATCAAATCCATTGTAATGGATGTAGCAGGAAACTTGTCGGGAGTAGCCTCACAGAGTGTAGATGTGGACTGGACCGCACCTGCGGATGTAACGGTGATAAGAGATGGGACAGGAAGTGATATCAGCATTACCAACAGTACCACGCAATTATCAGCTAACTGGGATCAATCAACAGATACACATTCGGATGTTGTAAAATATTATTATGCGATAGGCAAAACACCGGGAGCTACGGATGTTGTGAACTGGACCAGCAATGCATTGAATACAACAGTAACCAAAACAGGATTAAACCTGACAGTAGGCCAGATGTATTATTTTTCGACCAAGGCAGAAAATGGAGCAGGATTGCAATCCATCGTAAAATCATCAAACGGACAAACGGTACAAATTTCAACGGGAATAGATGAAGCAGTATCAGGTAGCCTTCAGATTTATCCTAATCCGGCAAGCGATCACTTAACTTTATTGTTAACTGATAATATTTCCAATATGGAAGTTGATATATATAACTTGCTTGGTAAAAAACACATGTCATTGCAGGTAACAGAACAGCAAACAACTATTGATATTACTGACCTTTCAGCAGGAGTTTATATTATTGAAATAAGATCAGAAAATAAAATTAAGAAACAGAAATTTATTAAACATTAAAAAGCTCCACTGATATTTCAAATTAAGATTAAAAAATGAAACCTGTATAAAAGCAGACCGTATAAAACGTAAAGAGAAAATACATTTTCATGTGTTTTCTCTTTTTTTGACTTCGGCATAGCTTATTAGTTGACCATTACAAATTCTTTTGTTGCCTGCAATTAGTGAAAATATTGATCTTATTTTAAAAAGAGTATAGAAGCTATCTCAAAAATACTTAAAAGGTAAAACGTTTAACACACGATGGTTTAAAAGATTTGTAATTAGCTTGAAAAAGAGTAAAAAAGTTCTTTGAATTTTGGATAAAAAAGATGAAAC
>JBQTHQ010000046.1:0-24837 GCA_052389695.1 Bacteroidota bacterium
TAGAAGCTATCTCAAAAATACTTAAAAGGTAAAACGTTTAACACACGATGGTTTAAAAGATTTGTAATTAGCTTGAAAAAGAGTAAAAAAGTTCTTTGAATTTTGGATAAAAAAGATGAAACTGACCACCCCTCAGTGGGATTGTATATCACCACTTTTATCTAAACCAAAAAAAATTGAAGGGGGCAAAGGCCGTCCAGTGCAAAATACCCGAACAATTATTAATGGAATATTTTGGATATGTAGTACTGGAGCCCGCTGGCAGGATATGCCCAGTATATATCCGCCTTACCAAACATGCCACCGTTATTTTCAAAATTGGGTAAGGGATGGCACCTGGGACAAAGTGCTTCGTTATCTTGCAGAAGATTTAAAGAAGCGTGGAAAGATTGATATAACAGAATGCTTTATAGATGGCACTTTTGCAAGTGCCAAAAAAGGGGGCTTGATATTGGAAAAACTAAACGAGGTAAGGGGACAAAGATCATGGCGATTACAGATGCTTCTGGTCTTCCTATCTCCGTATGGACCGGAGCAGCAAACCGACATGAGCAGAAATATATTCAGAGCACAATTCAGGCCAGGGTCATTCGGAAAAAGCCTAAACTTATTATAGGAGACAAGGCTTATGACAGTGATACAATGGATAAAGAATTAAAAAAACAAAGAATTAATCTGGTAGCTCCTCACAAGGAAAATAGAAGAAAAAAGAAAACACAAGACGGAAGAATTTTAAGACGATATAAAAGAAGATGGAAAGTAGAACGCTTTTTTGCTTGGTTACAAAACTACAGAAAGTGTGTTACACGTTATGAGTATCATGCTGCCAATTTCTTAGGATTTATAAAGCTTGCATGTATAAGTATTTTGTTTAAACATTTTTGAGATGAGTTCTACTATAAAGGAGAGCATAATTAAATAGCGGATATCTACTTTATGAAGAATGTCAAAAATGATCAAAAAATCACTGAAAATGTAGCAGCTTAAACTAAATTCAAACATAATATCCAAAGTCGGTTTAGGTATATTTATGGACTCTCAAATATTGGTTATTTTTTTTCAAAAACCAATGGGTGAAAACACCTGTTTTCTTCAAAAAAAATAATGGGTAAAAACACCCGTTTCATTATTATTTTTTGCATAGATAATTCATTTTTTTGAAACAGACATATCGAACTTATTTAACGGTCGGTTTATTTATTAAACGGTCGGTTTTATTTAATTATTGGCGCTGATTTAATTAATTTAAGACAAAAATGCGAACTAAATTATATTCCGTCATGGACAAATCACACCCCAAAATTGCATCAATAAATGACTAATATTAACAGGCATTACCAAACAGAGGACAAATACATTCCACAATTCGCCCGATGTATATATTGATTTATTGATACGAATTTGTAATTTCATAATTGTTTAATTTTCAATCACTAAAAAATGGATACATATTTACTTTCAGTTGGCTGGTGGAATTTCATTGGTTCAATGATGATGATGGTAATGCTTTACCAGCCATTCGGACAAAAATTACTTGTGGATTGGACCAAAATTTTCAAAGACAATTTTGTTTTGGATTATTGGGGGCAGCTTTGGTTATTCTGGGCCGCGGGCTTAAATATTCTCTTTGGATTGATCAATATTATGGCTGCGAAATGGGGATATACAGATGTAAAATCCTTTATAATATGGATGGATCTGGGTAGTTACTTTACTTTTACATGTCTTTCACTATGGGGCCTAAAAGCCGGCAGATTAGGCTCAGGTGTTTATTCTGTATTTGTTATATTTAGTATATGGATGATCTGGGGATGTTGGGTCCTTTCCTAAACATTATCTTTAAAATATATTAATTTATGGATCCGCGGGTAAGGACTGAACAAACGCGATGCCGTGTAGCCTGTGTGGAGCGATCGTTTGTTCTTGATTTTTTGCTTACTTTTTTATCAAGAAAAAAGTAAGAGAGGTAAATTGTGAAAAGGATGCTACCAGAAAGAAATAAAAAAATCAAGAAATGGACTCTGCGCATTTTAGGGATGCTGCTTCTATTTCCCATTTTACTCTTTCTGCTTGTTTACCTTGGAGTATTTGGTAAACTTTACTCAAAAGAAGAACTCAAAAACATACAAAACTACCTTGCAACAGAAGTTTATTCTGAGGATAAAAAAATATTGGGCAATTATTATTGGGAAAACCGCAGTATCACTGATTATAAACATATCCCCCATTTTCTTATCGAATCATTAATTGCAACAGAGGATGCCCGCTTTTATGAGCACAATGGGGTTGATGCAAAAGGTCTTTTTCGTGTATTTTTTAAAACTCTTTTAATGGGTGATAAAAATTCAGGAGGAGGAAGTACCATCGGACAACAGCTTGCAAAAAATCTTTTTAAACGGCCCAATTATGGTTTTCTTACCATGCCGGTAAATAAAATAAAGGAAGCTATCCACGCAGTGCGTTTTAATAGCGTTTATACACAAAACGAAATTTTAGCATTGTATTTAAATACGGTATCTGTTGGAGAAGACACGTATGGGATCAAGAATGCGGCCTTACGTTTTTTCAGCAAACCGCCTGATTCATTGACCATAGAGGAAGGCGCTGTACTTATAGGGATGCTCAAATCCCCCACTACTTATAACCCCCGCCTTCATCCTGAAAATTCATTGGCAAGGCGCAACAGTGTGATCAACAATTTAGTAAAACATGGATATATTAGTACAGAAAAAGCAGATTCCATTAAAAAGATCCCTTTAACTATACGTTACAAGAATACAGGTATGTATGGGAATATTGCTCCTTATTTCCTGATCCAGATAGAACAACTTGCCACCGCCATATTAGATACACTAAAAACTTCTGATGAAAAGAAATATAATTTATATACCGATGGTTTAAAAATATACACCACACTTGATTATCAAATGCAGGAATATGCTGTTGCGGCTATGCAAAAACATATGCGTCATCTTCAAAAATTATTTGACAAACAATGGAAACACTCCAATCCCTGGAGAAAAAAATCAACTGTGATCAATACTGCTGTGAAAAAATCAAAACGCTACAATGCACTAGTGAAAGCAGGTATAAAAGAAGATGAAATAGATAAAAATTTTAAATCACCCTTAGCAATGGAAGTTTTTGATTGGGAAGGAGGACATACGGCTGATCTTTCACCCATAGACTCCATTAAATATTATGCGAAAATATTACACAATGGATTTCTGGCTATGGAACCATTTACAGGAGCAATAAAAGCCTGGGTAGGCGGGAATGATTATAATTATTTTCAATATGACCATGTTCGGTCAAAACGGCAGGTAGGAAGTACATTTAAACCTATTGTGTATGCTACCGCCATAGAACAAGGCATGAGCCCCTGTGATTATATTAAAAACGAGCAACAGGTTTATGATCAGTTTGAGAATTGGGCGCCGGAGAATGCCGACAAAGAGTACGGAGGAAAATATTCCATCAAGGGCGCTTTAGAAAATTCTGTGAACGTGGTATCTGTAGAAGTACTATTCAAGGCAGGAATTGACAATACAATAAACACCGCACGGAAAATGGGAATTGAGAGCGATATCCCGGCTGTTCCCTCCATTGCTCTTGGTGTGGCGGATATCAGTTTATTGGAAATGGTGAAAGCTTATTGTGCTTTTCCAAACGGAGGGAGAAGCGTAGAACCACGATTTATTACACGAATAGAAGATAAATATGGCAAAGTGATTTATAAAGCAAAGAACACATATAAAAGCAAACAGGTTTTCTCTAAACAAACTGCTTATTATATGACGGAAATGTTAAAAGGTGTTATTGATCAGGGAACTGCAAGCAGGATCAGAAGTACGTATGGCCTTTCCGGTGAAATGGCCGGAAAAACAGGAACCACACAATCACAGGCAGATGGCTGGTTTATAGGATATACTTCCGGCTTGGTAGCGGGATCGTGGGTAGGCGCTGAAAGCCCCTCCATTCATTTTAATTCAACCTTGTACGGACAGGGGGCATCTATGGCATTACCGATCTGGGCTTATTTTATAAAAAAATGCAAAAATGATCCTGATCATAAGAAATATGTGAATGGTAAATTTAATGTTGGTGATAACCTGGTACGTATGCCTGAATGTGCCTCTTACCGTGATAATATATTTGACAGGATCGGAAACTGGTTCAATAATGATAAAACTAAATCAAAAAAAGAAAAAGAAACTGAGCAGGAAGAAAGAAAGAAAAGGCGGTTTAAGTTCTTTCGCAATTGATACCACCTATTAATAAAAAGTCCCCCGCAGTATTGCGGAGGACCTTTTACTCTCAAAACTAATTAATTATTTATCCTCATGGGATCAATCTACATTATCGTGTAAAAAAGAGTTATTTGGCTTGATCTCCACTTTTTTCTCTTCATTTTCAGATAAGGTATAACGTGACACCTGTGATTCAGATGAATGAGGTGTTGAATCTAAATTTACATTCCTTCTTTTATATGCAGGCTCATTTTCCAATTCCGACAAACCATTCGGAGATTTTAATTTAAAACTAAGCTCTTTTAATTTAGCAACACGGTCCTGCGCTTTTTTCAATTGTTCATCATTCGCAACTTTCGCTATGATCTTATTTTCTTCCTCCTCTTTGTTCCCGGTCACATTCTCAAATACATTTTCTTCTGTTGAAGCAGCAATGGTAAATGGGTCTTCTGCTACTGTATTATTATTACCAACATTGATCTCAAATTCCACAACAGGCAGTATCTTCTCTTCGGTTTTTTCAATTTTAGGCTCCTCTTCTCTGATGAATACAACCGGCTCAGGTGTAACTTCTGTCACACTGAGTCCTTCGACTTCGCTCAGGACAGGCAGCGTCGAAATGTCCTCTTTTGCTTCAGCTACAATTTCTTCCTGAACTTCAGCTACTATCTCTTCTTTTACTTCAGCAACTACTTCTGCTTTTACCTCTGCTGTTATTTCTTCAACAATAAAAGTGTCTTCATTATCATTTGCTGTAACTTCTTCTGTTGTGGTAACTGCAATTTCTTCAACTATTGGAGTAGCTTCTACTACGGGAGTTTCAGCAACCACAGGAACTATTTCAGCAACAACCGGAGTTTCAACCACCGGAAGAATAATTTCAGCAATAACCGGAGCAACTACTTCAGCAACAATTGGTGTTTCAACTACAGGGGGAACAGCTTCAGCTTTAACCGAAGCTACTACTTCAGCAACAATTGGCGTTTCAACTACAGGAGGAACAACTTCAGCTTTAACCGGAGCTTCAACTATACGGGAAGTAATTTCTGTTACAGATGCTTTCACCTCAACTACAGGCTTCGCTTCAACAACAGGAGTTGTAACTTTAGCCGCAGGTGCAACAGGTGCCTCTACTTTTATATCATCCATTAAAGAGAATACTTTTCTTGCCGGAGCTTTTTCAATTTTAATTCCCACATCTTCTTTGGAATTAAACCCCGTTGCTATGATGGTCACATTTACTTTATCTCCCAATGACAGGTCCACTCCATAACCTTTGATCACCTCAGCGGTCATGCCGGCAGCATCTTGTATATAATCTGTGATCTCTCCGAATTCATCCATGGTGATCTCATCTTCACCACAGGTAACGTTCACCAATACATAACGTGCACCTTTGATGTTACTATCGTTCAACAATGGCGATGACATAGCCTGTTCAACAGCACGTAAAGCACGTTGTTCGCCCGCTGCCTGTGCAGAACCCATGATGGCCACGCCGCTGTCTTTCATTACCGTTTTCACGTCATTGATATCTGTATTGATCTGTAAAGTGGTGGTAATGATATCCGCAATTCCTTTTGCAGCAGTTGTTAAAATATCATCTGCATGTCCGAATGCTTCCGTTACTTTTAAATTACCATAGATCTCACGTAATTTATCATTGCTGATCACAAGCAAAGTATCTACATTTTGCTTCAACATATTTAAGCCTTCATCTGCCTGGATCTTACGTTTTTTACCTTCAAAGCCAAATGGTATGGTAACAATACCTACTGTTAAAATTCCCATTTCTTTTGCAGCTTGCGCGATAATGGGAGCAGCCCCTGTTCCTGTACCACCACCTAAACCGGCTGTAATGAATACCATTTCAGTATTTTTTGCTAAAAGCGCTTTTACCTCTTCAATATTTTCAATCGCTGCATTTTTACCTACCTCCGGTAACGAACCAGCACCACGCCCTTTGGTTAAACTAGTACCCAATACTATTTTTAATGGAACCGGGCTTACATCCAAGGCTTGCTGATCGGTATTACAAACAATAAAATCAACACCTTTAATGCCTTGCTTATACATATGGTTGACAGCGTTGCTTCCGCCACCGCCTACTCCAATTACTTTGATAATTGAGGAGTTGTCCTGAGGTAAATCGAATTTCATCATATTGTTTTTTTATTAAAATGGTTGATATTATTGCCTTTCAGCCTCTATGTAATGTTCAACGGTATAAAATTGCCTTTTTTTTTAATGTCCATTTAACACAGCCTTCGTTAGTTACTAACTATGAGGTGTTAATTTCGCAGGCTTTTTACCTCACCCCAACCCTCTCCAAAGGAGAGGGAGCAGTTTATTGCTGGCTTTTGTCATCCCGTTTCTGTAATTTTTTTTATGTCTCGCCCCCTCTCCTTTGGAGAGGGGATGAAGGGGTGAGGTCATTGTGCCGAATCATCATCAAAAAACTTCTTCAGCTTATCCAAAAATCCTGTGGATCTTTCTGCAGAATGTCCCTTAATGGTTGTTGTACTTGCTACCGTATTTTTCTGATTTTGTTTTTCAAGTGTTTGCAATCCTTTCATTACAAGTCCTACTGCTGTAGCAAACATAGGACTGGCAACATCTTGTGTTCCCTTTGCCAAATGTTCATTCGGATAACCCACACGTGTATCCATTCCGGTAATGTATTCCACCAACTGCGGAACATGTTTTAGCTGAGCACCTCCACCGGTAACAACGATCCCTGCGATCAATTTTTTCTCGTACCCTGAATTTTTAATTTCATAATACACATGCTCCACAATTTCTTCCATGCGTGCCTGAATGATCGCGGATAAATTGCGTACCGAAATTTCTTTATGGGCACGGCCTCTTAAACCGGGAATGGAAACAATCTCATTTTCCTGGTTTTCACTGGCCAACGCCGAACCGAATTTGATCTTCAATAATTCCGCCTGACTTTTTATAATGGTACAACCTTCTTTTACATCCTCCGTGATTACATTTCCACCAAAAGGAATTACAGCTGTATGACGAATGATCCCGTCCTGGAAAATAGCGATATCGGTTGTTCCGCCTCCAATATCAACCAATACAACACCTGCTTCTTTTTCTTCAGCACTCAGTACCGCATCCGCAGATGCAAGCGGCTCTAATGTTAATTCAGATACTTCCAAACCTGCTTTGTGAACACATTTATAAATATTTCGTGCTGCAGCGATCTGGCCGGTAATAATATGGAAGTTAGCTTCCAAACGTATCCCTGCCATCCCGATCGGATTTTTTATTCCTTGTTCATTATCAATGATGTATTCCTGCGGTAATACGTGAATGATCTCTTCACCGGGCTGCATCATCAGTTTGAACATATCATCGATCAGGGCATCAATATCTTTTTGTGAAATTTCGTCCTCTACACTTACACGTGTTTTACTACCACGGCTCTGCATACTTTTAATATGTTGCCCGGCAATACCCACATTTACCACTTTAATATCCACCCCTGATTTAGTTTCCGCTTCTGCAACAGCAGTGCGTATGGACTGAACGGTTTGATCAATATTCTGTACCACACCACGGGCAACACCAAAAGATTCAGATTTTCCCATTCCTAAAATTTCTATTTTTCCAAATTCATTTCTGCGGCCTACGATAGCTACAATCTTTGTTGTTCCGATATCTAAGCCTACTACGATTTCTGATGGTTCCATTATTATTCTATTTTTTTATTATTTTTTGCAGCCGGTTGCATTTCTTTTTTTGTACAAACGATCTGGTTCTTGAATTTTAAATTGATTGTCGAATATTTATCCCACCAGCCGGTAGTATTCAATCCCTGTTGATAGAACGTCAATAATTTTTTAAATTTCTCATCCATGGCAGTGGTATCTCCGAATATTATTTTTTGATCCCCTACCCTTGGTACCAATTCCATATCTTTATCACTGTTAATATATATCTGTTGTATTTGCGCCTTCCAGAACTCATCCGCATTTATATAATTAGCCATTGCATAGATCTCTTCCAGCATGCTGACTTTTTTCATTGTGCTATCCGCAGCTATCTGTTTAACAGAATACATGTAACGCTTCGCATAAGGCTCAATAAGGAGCCCATTTGCTATTAATACTTTGGCAGTATATTTATCCGAAAGGGGCATTAATGTTCCCTCACTGTCCAGGTAATAACTTTCACCGTTAGTGTTAATGATCCGTACTACCGGTTTACGTTGCGTTACTTTAACTTTAACATCTCCATTAACGGTAATGTACACTTCTGAATTTGCAATATCTGAATGACTGTTCAATGCATTCTCTAATTCAGGAATATTTATCGTTGATTTGGGTTGGCCGATAATTGAATCACCCCTATCCTTTATTAATTGCTGGATATCTATTTTATCTAAAAAGTACAGGTCATCATCCTGATTCACTTTTATATCAAGACTTTTGCAGAGTAATGAATCTTGTTGTTTATTCACAAAACCCATACTCGCCACCAAGCCGGCAATTAAGATCACCCAGAATGTAATGAATGCTATTTGTTTAAACTTTTTCATGATCTTACCTCTTAGTATCCTCTCCCAAGAGAGGAGCAAAACAAATACTGTATATTAAAAAGTAAAATAATATAATCAAGCCTCTCACCTATTGCCCTCTCTCCTTTGGGGAGAGGATTAAGGAGAGGGGTATTTATTCATTAATTTATTTTTCAAAGGCTCCACAAACGTATCAATATCACCGGCACCCAATGTCATCAACACTTCGGGATTACGTTTACTTATTTCTTCTATCAAATTATCTTTCTGGCAAATAGTTTTATTCGTTGAACGCATTTTATCCAGCAACATTTGTGAGTTTACACCTTCAATTGGTAATTCACGTGCCGGATAAATTTCCATCAGGATGCATTCATCCAACAGATCCAGGCTGCGTGCAAATTCATCTGCAAAATCACGGGTACGGGTATACAAATGCGGTTGAAATATTCCGGTGATTTTTTTATCCGGATACATTTCTTTTGCTGAACTGATACATGCTTTTAATTCTTCCGGGTGATGAGCATAATCATCAATAAAAACTAATTTGTCTGTTTTTATCTGGTAATCAAAACGTCTTTTTACACCACGGAACGTACTTAAAGCTTTACAGATAACATCCCCGGGAATACCCATTTCACAAGCAACAGCAGTTGCTGCAATTGAATTTTCAACATTGTGCAAGCCGGGTAAGCCCAAGGTTACATTATCATAAATGCTGATAGGTGTTACTATTTCATAATGATAGTTTCCATTTTTAATTTCAATCTCCTGCGCAAAATAATCCGCTCCTATATCATTCACCGAGTAGGTAATTGGTTTCTTTCCGGAATTTATTTTAGAGACGATACTTTTTTTCAGGATCAATTTTGTTTTTACCTGTTGAGCAAACAAGGAATATGATTCCTGCATGTACTTCTCATCTCCGTAAATATCCAGGTGATCAGCATCCACAGAAGTAATAACAGCTATTTCAGGATGGAGTGTTAAAAATGAACGGTCATATTCATCCGCTTCTACTACAGTCAGATTTGAATTTTTCACATTTGAACTTAAGATCAAATTCGTACCATAATTTTGAGTTATCCCACCTAAAAATGCAGAAGGATCCATTCCTGCAGTAATTAAGATGTGCGCAATCAATGACGAAGTAGTTGTTTTACCATGCGTTCCGGCCACAGCGACAGTATGAGAGTTGGATGTTATCATCCCTAATACTTCTGCACGTTTTTTAATGTTAAACCCATTTAAACTAAAAAAAACATACTCGCTGTGGTTTGTCGGAACAGCAGGCGTAAAAACTATTAAGATCTTTTCTGTATCGTATGGAAGTTCTTTAAGTGAGGGTGGAATTAAACGAATATTATCTTCAAAATGAACATCGATCCCTTCAGCGATCAATTCATCTGTTAATTTGGTTGGAGTTTTATCATAGCCGCTTACATGTTTACCCATAGCTTTGAAATAGCGTGCCAGTGCACTCATGCCGATACCGCCAATACCAAGGAAATAAACACTATGTATTTTAGTTAACTCCATTTACCTCACCCTAAATCCCTCTCCTTCAGGAGAGGGATTTGATTTATTTTTTTACTTATTACTTATTACTAAAACTTATCACTTATAACTCTTTGCTATTTATCAAACTCAGCACTTCATTGGCGATCACATTGGCAGAATCACGAAAAGCAAGCCCACCAATATTTTCAGATAATTTATGACATTGAACCGGGTCACTTATTAGTTTTAAAGTTTCATTACACAACTGCTCACACGCATGCGAATCTTTTATTAATACTGCAGCATTATAAGTGACCAATGCCATTGCATTTTTTGTTTGATGATCTTCGGCAACATTTGGCGAGGGGATTAAAATACAAGGTTTCTTCACCAAACATAATTCCGATATGGAACTGGCTCCAGCACGTGAGATAACCAGATCAGCGACTGCATAAGCATGATCCATTTTCTGAATAAAATCAAATGCCCTGATCCCTTTTTTCTCATATTTTGAAACAGCATTTTTAGCGGTTTCAAAAAAACTTTTCCCTGTCTGCCATATGAGTTGGATATTATTTTTCTCAAATTCTTCCAGACATTTTACAATACTCTCATTGATCGTTCTTGCGCCCAGGCTACCGCCAATTACTAATATTATTTTTTTATCGGGATTCAAACCAAAGGTCTCCAACCCTCTGTCACGTTTACCTTCCAAGCTCAATATGTCCTGTCTTACAGGATTCCCCGTCAATAAAATTTTTTCTTTTGGAAAATACTTTTCCATCCCTGCATACGCTACACAGATCTTATCTACTTTTTTTGATAAGATCCTGTTGGTGATCCCGGGGTATGAATTTTGCTCCTGGATCAATGTAACAAGCCCTTTATTCGCCGCGACCTGTAACATCGGCCCACTCGCAAAACCGCCTGTACCAATTGCTGCATGAGGTTTAAAAGATCTTATTATTTTTTTTGCTCTCATTAAACTGCTGATCACTTTAAAAGGAAAAGCCAAATTTGTTAGGGTTAATTTTCTCTGCAATCCACTGATCCATAATCCCTCGATTTTATACCCTGCAGCCGGAACTTTTTCCATTTCCATTTTTCCTTTAGCGCCAACAAATAAAAACTCCGCATCCGGGCGTAATATTTTAATTGCATTTGCTATGGCAATGGCAGGAAAAATATGGCCACCTGTTCCGCCACCACTAACAATGATCTTAAGCGGTTTCAAGTTTGCCTCCTTTCTCAGTTTCTGTTTCGCGGCTCACACTCAGTATTATTCCTATGGCAATACTTGTAAACCAAATGGAAGTTCCTCCCATACTCACTAATGGTAAAGGCTGTCCTGTTACCGGAAATAAATTAACTGCAACCGCCATGTTCACCATGGCCTGAAATACCAAACTAAATGTTAACCCGATAGCAAGTAAACTGCCAAACGATCGCTCACTTTTATTGGCAATGCGTACACCGCGAAACAGCAAAACTGCATATAGGAATACAATGATGATGGCAGCAACCAAGCCCCACTCTTCAATTACAATTGCAAAAATAAAATCGGAGGATGCCTGCGGTAAAAAATTACGCTGCATACTGTTACCCGGTCCTTTACCTACCACACCACCTGTAGCAATAGCGATCTTCGCCTGTTCAGCCTGGAAGTTACTTTCGCTATCGCCCTTTCTGAAATTCTCAATTCTGGCTTTCCATGTTTCTCCCCGTTTGATCGCGTTGGGAAAATTAAAGATCAGCAGAACCAATATTGCAGCGAATACCATCCCCGAGCCGATCAGCATCAATAAATGTTTTGCATTCATTCTGCCAATAAACATCAGAACAAGGCAGGTTACAAATAACAATGCTGCCGTAGAAAAATTTGCAGGGAATATTAAAGCACAAATAATTATTACCGGAAGAACGATCGGAAGAAAAGCTTCTCTGAAATCTTTTATGACATTTTGTTTGATGGATAACATACGTGCTACATATATTATCAGGGCCAATTTAGCAAAGTCCGATGTCTGAAATGTTAAAGATGTACCCGGAATAGACAGCCACCGGCTGGCATCCCCGGCGCTTACTCCCTTTAACAATGTATATAATAATAATGGGGCCGCTAAAAAGATAGCGATCTGCGATATGCGTGAAAAATAAGAATACTTTACTTTATGGATCAAATACATCAGGAAAATTCCGGAGCCTACAATAAAAATATGTTTGATGAGATAAGATGTGGTATCGCCCCCGCGATAGCGGTAAGCCAAAGCAACTACTGAACTGTACACTACTAAAATGGATAAAAGGGACAGTAATAACACTACTGTCCAAATTACTTTATCACCTTTTATGTAGCCGAATAAATTCATCTATCGCATTAAATTTTGAACACAAGCTTTAAACTCACTCCCTCTGATCTTATAATTATCTACTGCATTTTCACAAGCAGGCGAAAACAATACCGCATCACCCGGTCTTGCATAACAGGAAGCAATTGTAACTGCTTCACGCATGGATGCTACCCTCACATACATCATATAATGAGCGGAGTAATGTTTTAAGATCTGATCACTGTAGTTTCCTAAATATACTATTGCAACCACCTTTTGTTTGATCTGTTGTGATAATACGGAGTAATCATTTTCTTTATCATCGCCTCCAATGATGAGCACTACAGAAGTTTCTATTTTCTCCAGCGAATTTCGCGTAGCAGTTAAACGGATAGATCTTGCATCATTGATAAATGCAATACCATTTACTTCCGCAACAAATTCCAATTGATGTTCATCATCTGATGATTGAACACGTTGACGCTGCTGCAACAAACTTTCTTGTTGCGTCTGATTATTTTTTATTTTGTTTTCTGACATATTTTTTGATTTTAAAAACACAAACACAACCAATTAAAGTCCACGAACCGCTTGTTTAAACTGCGTTCCACGATCTTCATAATTTTCAAAAAGATCAAAACTAGCGCATGCCGGAGATAACAACACCGTATCTCCTTTTTTTGCTAATTTATAAGATTGGGCAACTGCTTCTTTTGCAGATTTTGCTTCAAGAATTGTTCCTACCAATCCTCCAAAGGCTTTGATAATTTTTTTATTATCGGCGCCAAGACAAATGATGGCCTTTACTTTTTCTTTTACCAGATCATTCAACATGGAATAATCATTACCCTTATCAACACCTCCCAGGATAAGGATCACCGGATTGCTCATGCTTTCCAGTGCATACCAGGTTGAGTTAACATTGGTAGCTTTTGAGTCGTTGATAAACTCAATGCCATGTACATTACCAACCACTTCTAAACGGTGGTCGATGTTGTGAAAGTCAGAAAGGCTCTCACGGATGATCTCTTTTCTGATCTCCACCAATTTCCCGGTAACTCCTGCTGCCATGGAATTGTAGATGTTGTGTTTTCCTTGTAATGCTAGTTCTTGTAGTGTCATAAATAAAGGGTTAGTGTTGTTTGTGTTTATTGTTAGTTGGTTATTTTCGTTTATATATGCTGCTTGTTTTGCTGTTTGTTTAATTGAAAAAGAATATTGTTTTGCTTTGATCGTTTTTTTTTTAATCTCTTGTGCTGTAATAGGATCATCTATACAATAAATGAATGCGTCTGCTTCTGTTTGATTTTGAATGATCCTGAATTTTGAATCCGCATAGTTTTCCAGTTTATAATCATATCTGTCTAAATGATCCGGTGTAATATTTAACAGCACAGCTATATCCGCTTTGAATTCAAACATTCCATCCAGCTGAAAACTGCTTAGCTCCAGCACGTAATAATCAAAATCCTGCCTGTCCGGCTGGCAGGCATTTTCCGCCACCTGCATTGCAAAACTTTTTCCCACATTGCCTCCTAATCCTACATTCAACCCTGCCTTTTTGAACATCTGATAAGTAAGCAGTGTAGTTGTTGTTTTTCCATTACTGCCGGTGATGCATATTTTTTTTGCTTTCGTATATCTTCCTGCAAATTCAATTTCCGAGATCACCGGTATATTTTTTTTTCGCAGTGCTTTGATTAATTCTGCTTTATCAGGTATACCCGGACTTTTTACCACCTCATCGGCATTCAGGATCAGTGCTTCGGTATGGGTTTCTTCTTCCCATTTAATTCCATATTTTGAAAGAACTTTTTTGTACTGATCTTTTAATTTTCCTTTATCTGAAAGAAAAACATCAAAACCTTTTTTTTGCGCAAGTACCGCGGCACCCACACCACTTTCACCTCCACCAAGTATTACCAGGCGTAGCCCCTCTCCATCTCTCCCCAAAGGGGAGAGAGTTTGTTTTATCTTATTTTTATCATTTACCATTTCTTATTTTTAATACTGCCACATGCCTCCTCCCCTTTGGGGAGGGCGGGAGGGGCCTATCTTAATTTCAAGGTTACAATGGTCAATACAGCCAGCATAATTCCTAATATCCAGAAGCGTGAAACAATTTTTGATTCATGCATTCCTTTTTTCTGGTAATGGTGATGTAAAGGCGACATAAGAAAAATCCTTTTCCCTTCACCATATTTTTTTTTTGTGTATTTGAAGTATGCTACCTGAAGCATTACCGAAACATTTTCAATAAGAAAAATCCCACAAAGAATAGGTATCAATAATTCTTTTCGCACCGCAATTGCAAATACAGCAATGATGCCTCCAAGCGTGAGGCTGCCCGTATCACCCATAAACACTTGCGCGGGATAAGCATTGTACCAAAGAAAACCAACACATCCTCCTACAAATGCCCCAATGAATATTACCATCTCACCAAAATTTGGAATGTACATGATGTTGAGGTAGCTGGCGAAGATCATATTGCCGGATACGTAGGCAAATAAACCAAGTGTGGAACCGATGATCGCTGAAGTACCGGTTGCAAGGCCATCTATTCCATCGGTTATATTGGCCCCGTTTGAAACTGCAGTAATAATTATGATCACTACCAGAATGTAAAGTATCCAGGTATATTTCCTCATACCTTCGCCAAAAACAGCAAGCAATGAGGAATAATTGAATTCATTATCTTTTACAAAAGGAATGGTAGTATTGGGCAATTTTCTGTCGTACATGTAATGTGTTTGACCATCTGTTTCAATAATTTTAATTACTTTATCAGCGTCAACTTTCTGAATCAACTCCAATGGTATCTCCACTTTTGTTTTTATTTCAGGATGAAAATAAACTGTGGTCCCAATAAACAAACCAAGTCCTACCTGGCCCATCACCTTGAATTTTCCTGCTAATCCTTTTTTATCCTTTTTAAAAACTTTGATATAATCATCCAAGAAACCTATCAATCCCAGCCAGACAGTAGAAACGATCATAAGAAGGATATAAATATTATCAAGCCTTGCGAAGAGAAGTGTAGGAATGAGTATTGCTGAAATAATGATTAGCCCGCCCATTGTTGGTGTTCCTTTCTTTTGTAACTGACCCTCTAAACCCAGATCACGTACGGTTTCACCAACTTGTTTTTTTTGCAGCAAATTGATGATGCGGCCGCCAAATACCATTGAGATGAGCAAGGACAGGATCAATGCCATTGCTGCACGGAAAGAGATATAATGAAACACACCCGCTCCCGGGATATTAAATTGTTTGTCTAGAAAATCGAATAAATAATAAAACATTACTTTTCAAATAATTTTAAGTTTTCCTGTAACACTTGCATATCATCAAATGGATGTTTTATGCCTTTTATTTCCTGATATTTTTCATGACCCTTTCCTGCTATAAGTATTATATCTCCCGATCTGGAAAGAGAACATGCCGTTTTAATTGCTTCACTTCTATCGGTGATGGAAAGTGTTTTTTTACGATTCACACCGTCTACACCTTTTTGCATTTCTTTAATAATTATTTCCGGATCTTCACTTCGCGGATTATCGGAAGTAAGAATGACTTTAGTACTTAGGTCACACGCGATCTTTGCCATCACCGGGCGTTTGGCTGCATCTCGATCTCCACCACAGCCAACAACAGTGATCACCTGTTCATTTCCTGTCCGGATATCATTGATAGTTTTTAATACATTGAGTAATGCATCAGGAGTATGTGCATAATCAACGATCCCGATTATTCCATTATCGGTACGTATATACTGGAAACGTCCTTCCACAGAACTTAAACTGCTCAGCGTAGTCAGCACATTTGTTTTATCTTCTTTTAATAAAAGTGCCGTAGCGTATACTGCAAGCAGATTGTATGCATTAAAACTTCCGATCAGTTTACTCCACACCTCATTATTATCAATATTCAACAACAGGCCACTGAATTGATTCTCCACCACTTTGCATTTATAATCGGCCATTGCTCGAAGTGAATATGTTTTTTTTGTTGCTTTAGTATTTTGTAACATCACTGTTCCGTTTGCATCATCTTTATTTGTTAATGCAAATGCATCGGCACCCAATGAATCGAAGAAGCGTTTTTTAGCCTTTATGTATTCATCGAATGTTTTGTGATAGTCCAAATGATCGTGAGTGATATTGGTAAACACTCCACCTTCAAAATGAATTCCTGCAATGCGATTTTGTACTATTGCATGCGAACTCACTTCCATAAAACAATGGGTGCATCCTTTATCCAGCATCTGGCGAAGCAATGCATTCAGATGAAGGGCATCAGGTGTGGTATGAGTCGCAGAGATCACATCATTATTGATCTGATTTTTTACAGTGGAAAGCAAACCTGCTTTGTAACCCAATTTTTTAAATAAATTGAACAATAAGGTTACTGTTGTAGTTTTTCCATTGGTTCCTGTAACACCTACCAATTTGATATGTTCAGAAGGATTGTCATAAAAATTACTGGCAACAATTCCTAATGCTGCCGAAGCATCCTTCACTTTAACATAAGTAACCTTTTCATTGATCGTTTGTGGTAATTCTTCACACAAAACAGCTATTGCACCTTTTGAAATAGTTTCATCTATGTACTTGTGCCCGTCACTCTGAGTTCCTTTAACAGCTACGAATAAACTATCCTTCTCAATTTTGCGTGAATCAAAACTGATAGCCGTAATTGCCATGTTGGTGGAGCCTTTCACTTCAATTAATCCTACTTTATATAATATGTCTTTTAATAATTTCATTAAATCAGTTGCAATATGATTTGTGTTCCTTTAGTATATGTTGTGCCGGCCTGTAATGATTGTGTTGCTACCGCACCTCTGCCGATCAACTGAACCCGCATGCCATTATTTTCTAACAGGTATAAAACATCACGCGCTGTCATTCCGGTTAAATTTGGAATGATGCCACGTTTCAATGCACTTTCAATAGATAAGGGTGCGAGCTTTATTGAAACTGAATCAGCATTTGTTCCTAAAACCCATTCTGCTTTATCATCAATTGTTTTCACCGGAATTTTAAGTGCTTTAAGCGCTGATGTTAACTCCTCTTTTGAACCCGATTTTGTTGCAGGCATCTTTACTGCGTAGGAAGATTGTTTAGCATTAATCTCTTTATGAATTTCCAAACTTGTAGAATACACCTTATCAGCCACATCTTTAAATACAGGTCCGGCTACAGCGCCACCATAATAAGAATCTCCGGTAGGTGCACTCACCACTACAATGCAGGAATATTTTGGATTATCAGCAGGAAAATAACCAACGAATGATGCCTGGTAGGTCATTTTACCTTTTACTATTCCCATTTGTGCTGTTCCGGTTTTGCCCGCGATCTGATAATCAGCAGCCTTTAAACTGTTTGCAGTACCATTTAACACAACACCCTCCATCATTTTCTTTGCTTTGTTTACACTAGCCTGTGAACAAATGGAGGGGTTGATCACTTCAGGTTCAAATGTTTTAATTGTTTTTCCGCGCTTGCGTATTTCTTTGATAAAAATCGGGCGCATCATTTTTCCATTGTTGGCAACCGCACTGTAATAATTCAATATTTGCAAAGGAGTGATCCTTGATTCATATCCATAACTTATCCATGGCAATGAAATTTTTGACCAGCTTTTATCCTGTGTATTTTTGATATAGGGAACTGCTTCACCCGGAAGGCTCACTTTCAAAGGTGAATTCAAATTCATTTTATACAATCGATCAATGTATTTTTGAGGATCCTTTGCATAATAGCGGGTGATCAATTTTGTAACTCCCACATTAGAAGATTGTTCAAATATTTCCTGAACAGTCATCTTTTCTTTTTCCGGGCGATGCGTATCACTTACTTTTGCGTTATAATAAAAACACACGCCATTTCCAACATCTACAACTTCATCCAGCTTCACATCAAAATCTTCCATTGCAGCAATGAGTGAAGGCAATTTGAATGTTGATCCGGGTACTGTTGCAACCCCCACTGCATAATTTAAACTTTCTATATATGTTGAATCTTTGCTGCTGCGGGTAAGATTTGCGATCGCTTTGACTTCACCTGTTTTTATTTCCATCAATACCAGACAACCGTGGCTTGCGCCATGTTTTTTCAAAGAGTTCATCAATGAATTTTCCGCTACATCCTGTACATTGATGTCAATTGTTGAAACGATGTCATCGCCATTCTGAGGATCAATTTCATTTTCATCATTAATGGGACGCCAAACATTTCCCGCAATTTTTTGCATCAGCCGGTGCCCGCTTACACCTTCCAAATAATTATTGTAAGCCACTTCCAGTCCATACGATTTTCCGGTTCCGTTTTCATTCAATTTACCAATGGTACGTGCAGCCAGAAATTGGAAAGGACGTTCACGTTTATTGGTTTGCAGATAAACAAAGCCTCCACGGTTTTGCCCTTTTCGAAGAATTGGGAATTTCTTCATTTTTTGCAGATCGGTATAGGAAACTCCGCGTTGAAGAACAACCCATCTGTCACCAGCCTTACGTGCTTTTACTAAAATTCTTTTGTAATCTTTTTGTGTTCTGTCTTTAAATAATGTGGATAAACAATATGCCAGGGAATCTACATTATCATAAAAGATGTCTTTTGTAATGGCTTCCGTATTCACATCCATTCCTACTTCAAAATAAGGCAATGAAGTAGCGAGCAAACTGCCATTGGCATCATAAATGTTTCCACGAACTGCTGCGATATCAATAAACCGGGTAGAAAAACTTTCGGCTTTGGCTTTCCATTCTTTTCCTTCTGAGAATTGGATAACACAAATTTTGGAAATAATAGCGACACCAAAGAGGCACATAAAAAAATATATGAGATATACACGCCACAGTATGTCTTTTTTAATTTCCATCAAAGCCTCTCCCCTTCATCCCCTCTCCTTGGGGGAGGGGGCGAGACGCGGGAAAATTTATTTTAATTAATTGTTTTATCATGTATATCTTATCCTACTATTCCTCCCCTTGGGGGAGGCCAGGAGGGGCAACTATAATTTTTTTAGGAGGCACCACCGACTCCTTAATTCCTGTTTGTTGTACAGCCAGCTCTTTGGCTACTTCTGTTTGTTTGCTTTTTATTACCAGTGAATCTTTTACCACTATATATTGTGTTTGCAATTCCTTTATTTCATTCGTCAGCTGATTTACTTTTCTAACTTGATCATCAGCATAATAGCCGTTGGCGATGTAACAGATAGCCAGGAACGACAAGAAAAAAACGAAGGGTAAATTTTTGATCGTAGTTTCCTGTGAAAGAAAACTTCCACTAACAACACTCACTACAGAACGCACCACCTTGTTTTCCTTTGCAGGTTTTTCAGGTTTTACTTCTTTTTGCTCTTCTTTGAATTTATTTGTCATCTTATACAGTTTGCAATTTGCGGTTTGCAGTTTGCAATATTTTGCAACTCTTTATTCTTGTTTTCCACTAACACTTGCCAACTGCCTATTGCCAACTATTTCTTCTCTGCTATTCTTAGTTTTGCACTTCTGGCCCTACTGTTTTCTATGTTCTCTTCATCACCCGGTACTAACGGCTTACGTGTTATTTGTTTAAATGGCGTTAATTGATTTCCAAAAAAATCCTTTTCTACCTCTCCTTCAAATTTTCCGCTGCGCATTATATTTTTTACTAACCTGTCTTCCAATGAGTGGTAAGAAATAACTACCAGCCTTCCTCCCGGTTTTAACACTTCTAAACTTTGCATCAATAATTCCTGTAATACATCCAGTTCTTTATTTACCTCTATTCGTAATGCCTGGAACACTTGTGCGGAATACTGATTCTCGCGTCCACGCTTCACACATTTTTCAATTGCCATTTTCAGATCGCTGACCGTTTCAATGTGTTTTTCTTTTCGTGCATGAACAATTGCATATGCCAATCTTCCCGAATTATCTACTTCACCATACAACTTGAAAATGCGTTTCAATTCTTCTTCACTATAGGTGTTCAACACATCGGCTGCTGTTTGCTTTGTGTTTCTATCCATCCGCATATCCAGTTTTGCGTCAAAGCGGGTGGAGAAACCTCTGTCGGCCTGATCAAACTGATGCGATGAAACACCCAGGTCGGCAAGCAAACCATCGATCGGCAATGCATTGTACATCTTCAAAAAATTTTTCAGATATCTGAAATTTTGTTTGATCAGTACAAACCGTTCATCCTCAATTTTATTTTTCAATGCATCATCATCCTGATCAAAAGCATACAACTTACCGGTTGTTAAGTGCTTTAGAATCTCCCGCGAATGCCCGCCGCCACCAAATGTTACATCTACATAAACTCCTTTCGGATTAATGTTTAGGCCATCAATACATTCTTTTAAAAGAACAGGTTTATGATACTGCATCTTTGCTGTCATTGTTTGAAGGAGTAATGCCTCCCATTACATCTTCAGCCAATTTTTCAAAGTTGGCAGTGCCATCTTTAATGAATTTTTCATACGCTTTTTTATCCCAGATCTCAACCCTGTCGTTGGCAGCAGCCATCACAACATTTTTGCTGATACCTGAGAATGTCATCATGTCTTTTGAAATCAGCAAACGTCCTGAAGCATCCAGTTCAACAGGCACTACACCGTAATTGAACATCCGGATGAATTCCACATTCTTCTTCACAAACTTGTTCAGCTTGTTTACTTCTCTTACCATCTCATTCCATGTGGCCATTGGATAGAGCTCCAGCGACTTGCTGAAAATGCTACGCTTCATAACAAAACCCGCCTTCAGCTCTTTGGTAAGCTGTTTCTTGAATGCAACAGGCAGCATCACGCGTCCTTTCGCATCTGCATTGCATTCATATACTCCAAACAGGCTCTTCATTGTTGGTTTTATCCTTTGTGGCGTAAAAATAAAGAAAAATTTCCCACTTTTTACCACATTTTACCACTTTGTTGAAAACTTTCGGGTTTTCGACATTAAAATGGGTTGCGAATACCTTATCAAAACAAACATGGATTTATTTATTTAACTCACTGAAATATCTATAAATAAAGGATTACAAGAATTATAAAAATTAAAACAATTCTTGTTTTTTGGCTGAGTGGGAGAAAATCCCATGTCTAAAAACTGTATCGAAATTGATACAAAATCATTTTTTCTGAAATCGAATGGAAAACTATCTTTGTACGTGCTTCAAAAACTCAGTCATAACATTTTATTAAACAACTTCAACCCCAATATTGAAGCCTTGAACAAGCATTTTGATCATGTTTGTGTTTTTGATTCCAACCCTCATGTCAATGACAATAAATATTTACAAACCTCACAACTGCTGGCTATTGGGGCAGTTAAGGAGCTAATTGTAAAAAAAGAAGGCGCTGCTTTAGATCAGCTGCAGCAATTCATCAATGAAAACAAAAGCTGGATCTTTGGTTACCTGAGTTATGATCTTAAAAATGAAATAGAAAATATTCATTCGAAAAATGTTGATGAATTAGCTTTTCCGGTATTGCATTTTTTTATTCCCAAAGTGATAATGCAGGTTGAAAATGATCATATTTCTGTTTATTATGATGATCATTTTATTACAAAAGCAGAGGCTGAAAAAATTTATGACTTAAGTTTAGAATCCCCGCATTTAGCGATTACTTCTTCTGCAACAAAAATTAATATTCAATCAAAAATTACGAAACAGCAATACGTTGATTCAGTCAATAAATTAAAACAGCACATTCACATAGGCGATATTTATGAAATTAATTTTTGCCAGGAATTTTATATTGAAAGTGCAAAAATTGACACAGTAGAAGTTTATAAAAATTTAAATACTATTTCTCAAGCACCTTTTACCGCATACGCTAAATTGCATGATCATCATTTGATGTGCGCAAGCCCCGAACGTTTTATTCAAAAACGCGGAAACAAACTGATATCACAGCCAATTAAGGGAACCATCAAACGTTCTTTAATTAAAACTGAGGATGAGCAATTAAAAAATGAATTGCAAAACAGCAGCAAGGAACGAAGTGAAAATATAATGATCGTTGACCTGGTGAGAAATGACCTATCACGCATTGCTAAACGGGGAACTGTAAGTGTGGATGAACTTTTTAAAGTTTATAGTTTTAAACAGGTACATCAGCTGATCTCCACCGTAGCATGTGAATTAAAAGAAAATGCATCCTTCACTGATATTATTAAAAGTACCTTCCCGATGGGCTCCATGACCGGTGCACCTAAATTAAGTGCAATGAAACTGATCGATAAATATGAAAGCACCAAGCGCGCCCTGTATTCCGGCGCTATAGGCTATATCAATCCTGAAGGTGATTTTGATTTCAATGTTGTAATACGTAGCATTTTATACAATACAAGTAACCAGTATGCATCATTTATGGTAGGCAGTGCGATTACCGATAAAGCTGAGGCTGAAATGGAATATGAGGAATGTCTGCTAAAAGCAAAGGCATTATTTGAAGTGCTTCAAACAAAGAATTAACATGGTTCTTAATTTTTTCGCACAGCTAATACATTATTCTTACTTTTATCCTCTCAAAGAATACAATAGCGTTATATTAATTATACTAAAATGAAAAGAACAAAAATTGTTGCAACTCTTGGGCCCGCATCTTCATCTTCAGAAGTGATCGAAGGAATGATAAAGGCCGGAGCAGATGTATGCCGTATAAATTTTTCACATGGCTCTTATGACAATGTGCTGGAACAGATAAAAAATATTCGTGAAGCAAATAAAAAACTAGGCACACATACAGCCATCCTTGCGGATCTGCAAGGTCCGAAATTACGCATTGGCGTAGTTGAAAACAATATGGTTGAACTGGTTGCAGGTAAAGAGATCGTTATTACTACCGAGGAATGCACAGGCACTGCAACGCGCGTTTATATCACCTATCCTCAGTTCCCTAAAGATGTAAAAGTTGGGGAAAGTATTTTAATTGATGATGGCAAATTATTATTGAAAGTATTAGAGACCAATGGTAAAGATGAAGTAAAAGCGGTTGTCAGCCATGGCGGGATCCTATCTTCTAAAAAGGGTGTGAATTTACCCAATACAAAAATTTCATTGCCTTGCTTAACTCCAAAAGATCTGAAAGACCTGGATTTCGCTTTAACTCAACAGGTAGACTGGATAGGACTTTCCTTTGTTCGTTCGGCTTCAGATATTATAGAGCTTAAACATCTGATCCAGAATTTCAGTAATGAGGTTCGAACCAAAGTGGTTGCAAAAATTGAAAAGCCTGAAGCTATTAAAGATATTGACAGTATAATTAAAGAAACGGATGCGATTATGGTTGCCCGTGGCGATCTGGGTGTGGAAGTGCCCATGCAGGAAGTACCTGTTATTCAAAAAATGCTGGTTAAGAAATGCCTGGCTGCATCAAAACCTGTAATTATAGCTACGCAAATGATGGAGAGCATGATCATCAATATCAGCCCTTCACGCGCAGAGGTTAACGATGTGGCAAACAGCGTAATGGATGGCGCTGATGCTGTTATGTTGAGCGGTGAAACTTCTGTGGGAAATCATCCTGCAAAAGTGGTGGAAGCAATGACAAAAATCATTGAGCATGTAGAAGCAAACAGCGATATTTATAACCGCGATAACGCCGCACCCACTGTTGATCTGCACAATGATCGTTTTATTTCCGATTCAATTTGTTATACAGCAGCTCAAATGGCGAAACGTACGAAGGCTGCTGCAATTGTAACCATGACACATTCAGGTTATACAGCTTTTAAATTATCAAGTCACCGGCCCAAGGCAAGCATTTATATTTTCACTGACAATTATAATATTCTTACCACATTAAATTTGGTTTGGGGTGTTCGTGGATTCTATTACGATAAAAATATTAGTACCGATCATACCATTGCGGATATTAAATTTATATTAAAGAAAAATGGGATCGTAAAAACAAATGACCTGATCATTAATATTGCAAGCATTCCATTGAGTGAAAAGGGAAAATCAAACATGATCAAATTGAGCGCTGTAGAATAAATTAACGATAACGAATCTATACGAATAACAAATTAATGAATAAAATTTACTATTTAAGTTCCTGCTCTACTTGCACCCGCATCATTACTGAGCTTGGATTAAAAAATAAAAATTTTGAATTCCAGGACATCAAAACTGAAAAGATCAGTTCTTCACAATTAACAGAAATGAAAAGAATGGCCGGAAGCTATGAAGCTTTGTTTAGTCGAGTTGCCATAAAATACCGTGCT
>JBQTHQ010000047.1:0-14009 GCA_052389695.1 Bacteroidota bacterium
GACGTAAACTTTTTGAGGAATCTCATTTTTGTTGAAAAAAAACAACCAATTCACTTTCTAAAAATGATTTCTTATTATCTAATAAGCATTTGAAAGTTGATCTTTTGTTTTTTGGGGGAAACTCCAGTTAATTTACCCCCTCTCCTTCTTCCAGGAGAGAGGGCGAAGGGGGTGAGGTTTTTTTATCTATTTTTAACTTTTTATTTTGATATCCAATAATGGCTAAGAAAGAAAAACATCAGGCTCCACTGACAAAAAAAGCAGCTGTTTCAAAAAAACAGGAAACAGGGGTTTTGGAACGATTGAATAATTGGTTTGAGAAACATGATAATAAAATTTTTTACACTTTATTGTTTTGTTCCACTTTGTTTTCCTTGTTATTGTTTGATTCAAAAGTATCTGAAGGCGGGGATGATTCCAGTTATATTCAGCGGGCATGGTCTTTTTTATATGAAGGCAAGTACCCTTATTACCAAGGCCCTGCCTATCCTGTTTTTTTATCTTTATTTGTGAAATTCTTCGGCTTGAATGTGATGCCGCTCAAGTTTGTTTCCGTATTCTGCCAGCTGGGCTTTGTATGGATCACTTATTTAACTTTTCGTAAACGTATTCCTTATACTGTTTTATTTGCACTCATTTCATTCATTTCTTTTAATCATTTTATTCAATACTATGCCAGCCAGACATTTACTGAAACTTTTTTTCTGTTTGTGCAATCCATTTGCTTGTATTTAGTATTTCGCATTATCGATACGATCAATCCTGCTTCAGGATGGATGGAAAGTTTTAAACAGAATTATTTGAAATGGTTACTGTTCGGGCTATTGTTTGTTTTATTATCCATTTCTAAGAGTATTGCTTTTGTTACTATTGCGGGTGTAGTATTCTATTTTTTACTGAATAAAAATTACAAGCAGGCAGTATATGCACTGATCGCTTTTTTTGCTATTCGGGTGATCTACCAATTAATTGCAACTAGTTTATTTGGACCAAATGACTCGGATCAATTGGAGATGGTGCTGCGTAAAGAATTATATAAACCCGAAGCCGGGCATGAAAATTTCAGTGGAATGGTTGAGCGTTTTTTTAATAATTTCAATACTTATATTTCTCTTCACATCTATCGTATTTTGAACTTTCGAAGTGATAATACTTCAGCTATCGTTCCTGCTTTATCCTATATCTCTACTATTATTTTTATAATATTTACATTCATCAGCTACAAAAGAAACAAGTTTGTTTTCTTCTCCAGCATATATATGATCGTTCTTTGTGCCGGAATTTTTATAGGCATCCAAGCGGCCAATATGCAGGACCGGCTGATCATCATTGTAATGCCTTTAATTTTTGTAGTATTTTTTTATGGTATGTATGAACTGGTCAAACGGTATCTTGCTTTACAATTTATGTTTGTACTATTTGCAACCGTGATGATGCTTATAACAATTGGAAAATCAACTACCCGTGCAAAAGAGAACATAACCGCATTAAAGAAAAACCTAAGCGGAGATATTTATTATGGTTATACTCCTGATTGGGTAAACTTTTTACAGATGAGCAAATACTGTGCAGACAGTCTGCCTGATAGTGCGCAAGTATTATCGCGAAAACCAAATATGTCTTTTATATATGCTAACGGAAAAAAATTTATCGGGCAATATTGGGTCACTACTACGAACGCGGATAGTGTTTTGATGGTATGGGAAAAACAAAAAGTGAAATATGTGATATTAGGGAGCATCCGTATGAACCCAAAGAAAAATAATGGGCGTTATATTAATACCATTCACCGGATGTTACAGCCGGTGGCACAAAAATATCCCGAAAAAATCAAATTAATAAAAGCGATAGGTGAAGTTGAACCTACGTATTTGTATGAGATCAATTATTGATTAAATATGTAGTTTTTCTTAAACCTACCCTTGTTCTCGATACATTCCACTTCGTTCCATTACCCGAACTGACCCATGCGTATAGTCATTTCGAGTAGCGAGGAACCTGCTTTTGCCGAAACGGCTTCGTGCAACCATGCCGAGTGTATCGAGAAATATGTGCAGGGAAATCAAACTAATTTCTTCACTTCCTCAATCTGCAAAATATGCCTGTTGGTATGAGAAATTAAAAAATGAATCCAGTCCATTTTGGTCATTTCACCTAAGCGGTGATGTTTAATGGTTTGAGTTTCTTTCTCAATTGGATTTGCATCGAGGTATAGAATGATGTTATCAACAATGGCAGTAATATGTTGCTTTGCTTCTTCAATAGTTTTGAAGCGGGCTGATGGAGTTACAAAATCAGGTGCAGGAATTTTTAATGCATCCCGCTTATTCACCAACAAATGATTTAATTTTCCTTCACCGAATAATTCGGCTTTGTCATTTGCTGTTTGTTCCTGGGATAGAGTGGTAATATTTTTTGAGATCGACACATCCACCAAATACAAATGTTCCAGACATTCTAAAATATTCCATGAAGTGACTGACGGTTTAAACTCAACCTGGATCTGACTGAGGGTATCGAAAGAATTAAAAAGAGAAATTGTATTCGCTAAAAGTTTTTCCTGCAGGGTCATTGCTAGTAACTGTCATTTCGAGCGGATTCGCCAAATAAATTTTATATTAATTCTCAAAAATCTCAAATTCATAAAACTCCATGATCTGATTGGCCAGCAATTTTTTGCAGGCCTCATCCACTTTTGTTTTTGCTGCTTCTTTAGAGGCAGCTTCGATCTCTAAAGTGATGTGTTTACCAATGCGAACATTTTGGATCTCAGGTAAACCAAGATTTTTCATGCTTCCTGTAACTGCTTTCCCTTGCGGGTCCAATAATGCTTTCAATGGCATTACATCAATTTCTGCTCTGAATTTCATTTTTATATATGGATTTATGCGTTTGGTATTTTTCTGCTTACGATGTTATTGATCACCGACATGATGATGTACAAAACTATAATAAAAGGAAATGCAATGAATTGAAATACTATCAACAAAATCAAAGAAAATATTAAGAACAGGTACCGGATCTTATTATCTCTCCAGCTGTAGTTTTTGAATTTTAATGCGAATAAGGTAATGTTGGAGATCAAAAGATAACTCATTAATATAGTAACTCCCATAAGGAAATAAGGATTTTGTAGAATGATCAAAGGTAAAAACTCTGTTGGGACGGATTGACTTACAAAAGAAAATGCTGCTGTTATTGCAAGAGACATATCTATTTCCGGAGTAAGTTGATCTATTACCAAAGGTAAAGAACAAATGAAAATAGCATTGGCAGGTGTTGGAAGTCCAATAAATGAATCACTTTGATGGGTATCTACATTGAACTTTGCCAAACGAATAGCCGAAAACAGAGTAATAACAAACCCTATATATCCATATATTTCTTGCTGAGAATAATTTAGATCATAACTTGAAGGTATAAAACCGTGGCTTTGAGAAATAGTGGATTGGTAAGAAAATCCTTGTTTAATCATATGAAACATTACCACTCCGGGTACAACTCCAAATGTGACCACATCCGCTAACGAGTCCAATTCTTTACCAATAGGAGAAATGACTTTTAAGAGTCTCGCAAAAAAACCATCAAAAAAATCCAATACTGATGCTATGAGCACCAAATAACCGCTCCAGACCAGGTTACCATTAAAAGCACACACAATAGCAAGGCATCCGCAAATTAAATTGCCGCAAGTAATAGCATTGGGTATATTTTTTTTGATCATTCTTAAAGCGAAAATACTAAAAATTAAGGAGTATGGATTTGGTATCTTTTGTAAATAAATAACTTGTCGTGATCAATCAAAGTTTCCCATTGTTCAGAATGTTGAGTAATAAAATCCGGTGTATTTATTTCTTCTGTATTTACAATGACATATACATTTGAAAAATTCAATACTGAATCCGATTTGCTAAAAGGGAAAAACAATAAGTTATTATACTCTTTGAAGCCATTGTAGATAATATGATTTTCAGCAAAATCTTCGCCACATAAGATTATTTTTTTTTCTGTATTGTTTAATTCTTCTAATTGTACTTTTATTAAATTTCCGGAGCTCAATGATCCGACACGATAATTGGAATTACTATAAATAAAATAAACGAACAAAATCATGAATGGCATTAACAGCAACAAATTAAATGTTTTGGTTCTATATTTTAAATAATAGGAGATTACCGCGGCTATCAAAAACAATACGAATAAAAGTCCCCTATTTAAAGAAATAGCATAAAAACCATACGAACATAATCCTGCGAAGGCTGCTATTAAAAAAATATAAAATTTATCTTCTGCTTTATAAATCAAATATGCGGCTACTATGGAAAGGGGTGCTATAATCAGCATCCACATTCTGTTTAACATAAAAAGAGCAGTGTATTTTTCTATGTGAAACAAAGTGATAAATTCTAATAACAACACGAGTATATAAATGGTTATATAGAAATGGAACTCGTTAACAGCTTTTCTTTTTAATGTAAAAAAAGAAAACACTGCCATGATTGCAATGAACACATAGCCTAATTCTCCACTGATCCATTTAAAAATATTGGAACTGTATTTACTTTGTATATATAGTTTACTTTTTTCATCTAAAAATCCATTGGAATTGAAATCTATTAAGGATCTGATACGATGAAAAACATCTCCTGTTATTGAATAATATATTAAACTTTGTACCAATATGGTTATAACGCCAAATACCAGTGTTCTTTTCCAAAATAATCTATTTTGTTTTTGATACAGATCATATACTAAAACGATAAGAAAAAAAGGAGCGAGTAGTAGAATGGTTTCTTTTGTAAAAAACCCAATTAGTACTATTATATTAAACAGAATTGGATAACGTATATCCCTGTTTTCATGCTGTCGTCCATAATACAATATGAGGATAGCCGCAATACAATAAAAGGATACGATCAGATCAGGAAAGAGCGATATGGCATAGGTGAGTTGTAAGATATTTGTTGCTATCAGAAATGAGCTGATGAAAGCAATTGGAGTGTTCGCTATTTTATCTACAATAATAAATACAACACTAATTGTTAAAAGGCTTACAATAAGAGGCCATAGGCTGATAGTATAAGGATTGATCCCTAAAAAATAAAAAATGGCGCTGGCCGGTAAATAAACACCAAATCTGTTTTGAAACTGGCTATAGGTTAAATTGAATTGTCCTTGTAAAAAATCATTTGCCCTGGAACAATAACAATAATCATCACTGAAAGGCCATACCGGTTTTAACAGGAACCAGCCGGTAATGTGAATGGATAATAGCAATACAAAAACTATCTTTTTGTTTTTCATTCACTATCCTATTAATAAATTGCAACCTCTTATGTCACTGTTATCAAATCGTCCTAATACTACAAAAGAACCATCATTCAATAACTTCCCAAGGTCCTGTGTGGCAATAAAACTGCAGGAATTAATATTCGCCAGATCGATCACATTAATCCCCCCTGTTTTATTGGAAGGTAAAAAAGTAAAAGGATCATTGGAATCACGTATCAATATATTCATCCAGGTCGGACAAACAAATACACCATCACCTTTTGAATAAGCTTGGGATAATAATTCTGTCATGCTATATTCACTATGTATTTTATCTACTTTAAAACTTTTACATAAAATCCCATGTAATTCTTCACGCACCATTTCCTTACGTTTTCCTTTCATTCCGCCTGTTTCCATTATAATGAGGGACGAGGGACGAGGGACGAGGGACGAGGCCGGAAAAGAAAATTTTTCTGCCAGATCAAGCAAAGCATAGGTAACCCCTAATAAAATTGTTTTTTGATCTTTCAGCTGTTTTAAAACTATTATCAGTTCATCATAATTATTCAGGTAAAAGCCGCTTTGGGGATGTTTGCTCCTTTTGATCAAATCATCCGCCATATAGATCAATGAAGATCCTTCTCGTTCCATATAAGAAGGAAGCAATGCCAAAATACAATAGTCTTCTATGTTCCCGTAGAAATGTTCGAATGTTTTACGATAACTTGATTCATAAACAGAAATATCACTCACATAATGTTTACTTTGTTTAGTTCCTGTAGTGCCGCTACTGGTAAAAATTTTATAGCTTGTAGTTGGTAGTTTTTGGCTAGTAATAATTTGATGAGTTTTGAAAAATTCAATCGGTAAAAAAGGAATCAGATCCAGTTCAGTAACCTTGGCTGTATCTATCTTTAAAGTATTGATATAGTTTTTATACACCTCATTTTGGGCGGCTTGATATTTAAAAACTGCCAAAGCTGCCTCTTTAAATTCAGAAGGGCTGTTAATGTTAAAAATGCTATCGATGCTGGGTTTCAAATGACCAGAGGACTTATTTTTAAGAGCAAACCTAACAAAATTTTACCGCAAAGGCGCGGAGATGGGGAGAAAAAGCTTACAAAATTTGCATTTATACAATTTCTTTGTACATTTGGCCCACAATTCCAATAGAGGATATGAATAAAATGAAATTAAATAACAGCTTTTTCTATTACTACTTTATGAAAATCTCATAAGGGGACATATATTTTGCAAAAAATTAAAACCCCGTTTTTGGGGTTTTTTTTTGCTCATTACATTAACGAATAAATTATTATAAAATGGTTGTTACAATAGTAGGTGTAGGTTTAATTGGTGGTTCCATTGCACTTGATCTTAAGTCAAGAGGATTTGCCACACGCATTATCGGTGTTGATAAAGACAAACAAAATGGAAAGGATGCTATTATGTTTGGTGTTGTGGATCAAATGATGGAACCGGATAAAGCAATTGCTGTTTCGGATATTATCATTATCTCCATTCCGGTTAAAGCAACTACCGAATTACTTCCATACATCCTGGATCATATAAAGCCCAATACAGTTGTTACCGATGTTGGCTCAACAAAAAAAGATATTTGTGATATCGTAAAAAAACACAAGAACAGGAAACAATATGTTGCCTTCCACCCGATTGCCGGAACGGAAAATTTTGGAGCGAAAGCAGCTTTAAAAGGCTTGTTTGATACAAAAATGGGAATCATCTGTGAAAAAACAGCCAGCAGTCCTAAAGCGGTAAAGCTGGTAGAGAATATGTTTGAAGTACTCAATATGAAATTGTTGTACATGGGAGCAGATGCACATGATATGCACGTAGCTTATGTTTCACATATGCCCCATGTGATCTCTTATGTATTGGCGGAAACCGTTCTGGAAGTTGAAAAGAGTACTTCCACCATTTTTAACTTAGCAGGTTCGGGGTTTGCATCCACGGCGCGTTTAGGGAAAAGTCCGGCTTCCATGTGGGTCCCGATCTTCGAACAAAATTCAAGACATATTTCCAAAGCATTGGGCGTGTATATAAAAAACCTGGAACGCTTTAAAAAGAGTATTGATAAAAAAGATACGGCTAGCATGCAAAAGGATATTGCATCAGCAAATAAGATCAGGAATATTTTAGAAGGAATAAAAACAAAAGTATGAGGAGCGGTTTATATACTATTTTAAAGCTTTGTTATTGCCACACACTTTCTCGACTTCGCTCGAAAATGACGCCTCCACGGGAAGTCATTTCGGGTAGTCATACCGCTAAAAGCGGAAGGACGTATCGAGAAACGAGCGTGGATTTACATAAAATTTAATTAACAAAAAAAGAAAAATAACAATCATGGAAAATAAAATAACAATCAAAAAAAGTCCACTGCTTACATCTAATGAAGGACCGCTGATCATTTCAGGGCCTTGCAGTGCAGAAACACGTGAGCAATTATTGGAAACTGCCGCACAATTAAAAAAATTAAATCGTGTGCACGTGCTGCGTGCAGGCATCTGGAAACCACGTACACGTCCGGGCGCTTTTGAAGGCATTGGAAGTATTGGATTAGAATGGTTGAAAGAAGCAAAAGAAGCAACCGGATTCCCAACTGCAATAGAAATCGCTAATGCAAAACATGCGGAAGAAGCATTGAAATCCGGCGTTGATATTTTATGGATCGGTGCAAGAACTACCGTTAACCCATTTGCTGTTCAGGAAATAGCAGATGCCTTGGTGGGAGTGAAAGTTCCGGTGCTGGTAAAAAATCCGGTCAATCCTGATCTTGAACTTTGGATAGGCGCGATCGAACGTTTAAGCAGAGCGGGGATCACAGAACTTGGCGCCATTCACCGTGGATTCTCCAGTTATGAAAAATCAAAATACAGGAACAAACCAAACTGGGAGATCCCTATCGAATTACGCAGAAGAATCCCTGAATTACCAATTATTAATGATCCAAGCCATATCTGCGGAAACCGAGAATTGCTTTTATCAGTTGCGCAAACCGCGATGGATATGAACTTCAATGGTTTGATGTTGGAATCGCACTTGGATCCTTCAGTAGCCTGGAGCGATGCTAAACAACAAGTGACACCTGCGGACCTAAATAAATTACTGAATCAATTGGTATTGCGTAAATCATCCATTGATGATGCCATCATGATCAATTTACTGGAAGAATTACGTGAAAAAATTGACGGATTGGATAGTAAATTAATTTCTATGTTGGCAAGGCGTATGAAGATCGCGAAGAAAATTGGTAAGTATAAAAAAGAAAAAAATGTTACCATTCTTCAATCTAACCGTTGGGAAGAAATTGTTAATAGTCGTTTAAAACAAGGAACAGAAAAAAAGTTAAGCGAAGACTTTATTACCAAGTTGTTTGAGATCATTCACCAGGAATCTATCAGTCACCAGAACCAGGTAATGAATAAAGGGAAGAAGAAAGCGATAAAATAATCTAACCACTGCGCGTCATTGCTGATCTGCTTTAGGCGGATCGCAATGACGTAAATTACTAATTTGATTTACTTCCTCGCAGGCCTGCGATCTCTATTAGAAAAGTTATTTTTCTTTTTCAGGAACGGGCGTTTCACTTTTACATCAGGAGCATAAGCAGGCCCGGTTCCCACAGATCCAGGTAATGGAATTTTTTTCACTTCTGCTCCTATTAATGCTTCTATCTGTGCAAACTTTTGCTGATCGTATTCATTGATGAATGTCAATGCAACTCCTGTTGATGCAGCACGCGCTGTACGCCCAATGCGGTGAATATAATCTTCGGCATCACCGGGAACATCATAATTGATGACCAGACCAATATCTTCAATATCAATACCGCGAGAAAGAATATCAGTAGCTACTAAAATTTGCAATTTCTTGCTTCGGAAATCCCTCAATACTTCTTCTCGCTCATTTTGTTCCAGATCGGAATGTATTGCTTTCGCTTTTAAATGTGCTTTTTGCAAATCACGCTCAAGCTCTTTTACTTTTTGTTTAGTAGAAACGAATATGATCACACTGCTCAACTCCTTCCCTTCCAACAATGATTTGATCAAATTATTTTTTTGCGCATCATATACCAAATAAGCGCCTTGTACAACACCTTCAGCAGGTTTTGAAATGGAGATACTTATTTGTTCGGGGTTGTGTAACAGCTTTGTTGCCAGCGTTCTTATTTTAGGTGGCATGGTAGCCGAGAACATTAATGTCTGACGCTGTTTTGGTAAATAAGTTGTGATCTTTAATATATCATCCACAAAACCCATGTCCAGCATTCTATCGGCTTCATCTAAGATCAAATGTTTCAGCTTATCCAATTTCACATAACCCATATTCAAATGTGCCATCAAGCGCCCCGGAGTGGCAATGATGACATTGGCTCCATCAGTCAATGCACGCCTTTCACGTTCAAAAACACTGCCATCACTTCCGCCATAAATGGCCAATGAGCTCACGGATGTAAAATAAGAGAATCCTTGTAAAGCCTGATCTATCTGTAAAGCCAGCTCACGAGTAGGGACAATAATTAAGGTATCGGTGGTATCTGTTGGATGAACCGTTAACTTATTTAAAATCGGTAATAAAAACGCAGCTGTTTTGCCCGTGCCTGTTTGGGCGCACCCGATAAGATCTTTACCACTTAATATTATAGGAACTGCTTGTTCCTGTATTGGTGTTGGGTTTTCAAAACCCATTGAATCAAGTCCTTCCTGCAGGTTACTCTCAAAATTAAAATCACTGAACTTCAAAATTCTTTCTGTATTTGTTTCTGTAAAGGTACTGTATATTTCTGATACTATGTGTTTTAACCGACGAGAACAAGAAGAGAAAAAGATATTGAAGTTTTAATCTTTGCGTTCCTCTACGAAAAATCTCTGCGCTCTCTGCGGTAAAAATTCTATATTCGTTATCATGTTCAAATTAATTTTCAAATTAGGTGGATGGAAAATAACACATCATCTGCCTGATGAAATAAAAAAATGTGTGATCGTGGTAGCACCGCATACCAGCAATTGGGATTTTGTTTACGGCATGGGAGCATTGGGATTTATGAACTTGCATCCGCGCTTTGTTATCAAAAAAGAATGGATGCGTTTTCCTTTTAAAAAATTAATGTCTTCACTGGGTGCTTTACCTATTGACCGCAGCCCAAAAGATAAACGTCAGGAGAAAAAAAGCAGTGTGGAAGCAATGGCAGAATTATTTGATACGCATACTGAATTGCGAATGATCCTTACTCCTGAAGGTACACGTAAACGCGTTGAAAAATGGAGAACAGGATTTTATTATGTAGCTCTGAAAGCAAATGTTCCGCTTGCTCTGGGATTTATGGATTATAAAAAGCGTGAATGCGGTATTGATAAAATAATTTATCCGACCGGGGATCTGAAAACCGATATGAAACAAGTTATGGCTTTTTATCAAAATGTGAACGCAAAAAATCCAGAGAACTTTACGGTAGATGCGGAATTGAGCAAATGAAAAAATTAGTTGTAAATTCGTATTAAATAAAATGAAAATGAAAAAATTAATATTATTCGTATCCGCTACGTTTATTGCAAGTAATACCTTCTCAGAAAACAATACTCTTGACAGCATTCGGTTTGACCACAGCACATGGTCGGAACTACTGACAAAAGCTAAAAAAGAAAATAAGATCATTTTTTTAGATTGTTATACTACCTGGTGCGGGCCTTGCAAATGGATGGCGAAAAATGTGTTTACACAGGACGAAGTTGCAGATTTTTACAACGCTAATTTTATCAATGTAAAAATTGATATGGAAAAAGGAGAAGGCCCTGAGATTGCTAAAAAATATGGTATTCAGGCTTATCCCACAATGATCTTTGTAAATGCTGATGGCGAACAGGTTCATCGCATATGTGGTTCTTCTCCTGCTGATAAATTTATTGAAACAGGAAAAAATGCCCTGGACCCGGATAAGAGATTAGCTGCTTATGCGAAGACATTTGATAAAGGAAACTGTGATGCTTTATTTGCATCATCTTATTTTACTGCACTTGACAACGCTTGTCAGTCTTACACTTCTGAAGTTGAAAAATATTTTTCCACTCAAAAAGAAAGTGAATTGACATCAAGCGGAAATTGGGATATTATTGTAAACTATGTGAATGATTATTCTTCAAAACAGTTTATTTACCTGGAAACAAATAAAGCTGCATTTTCAAAACTTTACACATCTGATTCAGTTGATAATAAAATCAGCCAGGGATATGCCAGCGGATTAACTGTTGCGATAAGAAAAAAAGATAAAGAAGGATATGAGTTATTAAAAACCAAGCTTCGTAAATCAGGTGCAAAAGATGCGGAAAAAATGATTATAAAAGCAGACCTGAAATTATATCAATATCAGAAAGACTGGAAAAATTATGCTGCTACAGCTGTAAATTATGCAGAAAGTTATGCTCAAAATGATGCCAATGAACTAAATAGTATTTCATGGACATTCTATGAACATGTTGATGATAAAGCCATGCTGGAAAAAGCAATTGGCTGGATGAACAGAGCAGTAAAAATAAATGATGATTATGCGCTCAACGATACACATGCAGCCGTATTATATAAAGCAGGCTACCGAACAGAAGCAAAAGCTGCTGCAGAAAAAGCAATTGAACTTGCAAAGAAAAGCGGAGAAGATTATAAAGAAACGGAAACCTTGCTAGACAAAATAAATATGCTGAAATAATTTCCATTGATATTCTCTTTTGAGAGGATAAAAAAAAGAGGCAGTATTAACTGCCTCTTTTTCTTTAAGAATTAAATTCCCTACAGAATTTATTTTATGATCGCCACGTTTCCTTTTTGTTTGATCTGATCTCCTGTAATACAAATTACCTCTAAGTAATATACAAACACAGCAGGATCCAGATCTTTTCCTTTGTATGTCCCATCCCATCCTTGTTTTGGATCAGTAGTTTCAAATACTTTTTCTCCCCAACGGTCATAAATGGCCCAGTACATATCTGTTATACCTAAACCACGCACATACAGCACATCATTCTGTCCGTCATTGTTTGGTGAAAATCCATTGGGTACAAATATCTCGCCTTCAAATCCACATTTTAATTCTACCAGTACTGTTACACAGGCACTATCAATACAACCCGCCGTGTTCTTTATCATTACACAATAATGCGTTGATGCCGTTGGTGAGGCTGTTGGATTTGGACAGTTTGCACAACTTAATCCGGTTGATGGTATCCACTGATAGATTCCCCCTCCACTGGATGTCAGCTTGGTGCTTTGTCCATAATTGATGGTAGTATCACCCGTTGCTGTTGGGGTTGGTAGTGGATTAACTGTTACTGTATAGGTAGCACTATCTACACAAGTACCCACCGAAGTTACCATCGTATATGTAGTGGTTGCTGTTGGTGTTTCTGTGATCGGATTTGTTGTTGATCCATTATTTAACCATAAATAATCGGTTCCTCCACTGCCCGTTAAGGTCACATTGTCTCCTATACATATACTATTGCCTTGTATTTTTGCTACCACCGGTGGTATCACCGTTACTGTTTGTTGTGCTGTGCCGGTACATCCGTTTTGTGTTACACTTACACTATAGGTTATGCTGCTTGCCGGTGTTACTGTTATGCTTGAAGCGGTTGCTCCATTGCTCCATGCATAAGGCCCCACTGTACCATTAGTTGTTAGCACAGTGCTTTGTCCGCTACAAATAGTAGCAGGGCCCGGAATTGTTGGCGCCGGTGTTTGATTTACCGTTACCTCGGCCGTAGCACTGCCTGTACAATTATTAGTAGTAACTGTTACCGTATAGGTCGTAGTTGCTGATGGTGATATGGTAATGCCTGCTGTTGTTTGTCCTGTACTCCATGCATATGTGCCCCCTGCATTGGCTGTTAATGTGGTACCCTTTCCTGAACAGATCGTACTGCCTGCTACTGTTGGTGCCGGATTTGGAGTGACCATCACCTGTACTGTGGCTGTTCCACTGCATAATCCACTGGTTACTGTTACACTATAACTGGTTGGGCTGCTCGGGCTTACTGTTATTGATGGGCCTGTGCTTCCATCACTCCAGGAATAGGTGCCTCCGCTGGTTGAAAGGGTCGTACTGCTTCCGTTACAGATCGTTGTGGTTCCTGTAATGGTTGGGGTTAAACTGGATTGTACCGTTACCACTACACTGGCACTTGCTGTACAACCTGTTGTTACCAATACGGTATAAGTTGTATTGGCTGTCGGGCTTACTGTAATGGCTGCTGTGGTTGATCCTGTGTTCCATGCGTAAGTGCCACCTGCTGTTGCCGTCAAAGTGGTACTGCCGCCTGTACAAATGGCCGTAGTGCCTCCTATAGTCGGATTGGGTGGTGGAGTGGTTGTGATGGTGACCGTTGTTACTCCTGTACAGCCTAATGTAGTGGCTGTTAAGGTATAAGTAGTGGCTGCACTTACTGTAATATTGGTTGTTGTTTCTCCTGTGCTCCAGCTATATGTACTTCCTCCGTTACCTGTCAGTGTTGTGCTTGTACCCGGACAGATACTTGTATTGCCTGTTATGGTCGGGGTAGGATTTGCATTTACCGTTACCTGTACTGAGGCCGTACCACTGCAGCTGCCATTGGTAACTGTTACACTATAACTGCTTGGTGTAGCCGGGCTTACTGTTATACTTGTGCCCGTGGTTCCATCGCTCCAGGAATAGGTGCCGCCTCCGCTTGTACTGAGTGTTG
>JBQTHQ010000048.1:0-14999 GCA_052389695.1 Bacteroidota bacterium
TATTCAAACTGCATTTACCGACAAAGTGAATTTGTTGAAAGAGGAATTGACAGAGAAATATTTTTTAGCAAAGCAAACCGCTTTAGACGACTACCCTATTTTTATGGCAATAGCCGAAGACATTGGCTATGATGCAACAGGGAGAAATACCAATAACAACGAGTTGATCGAAATAGGAAAAGAACTTGCCAGATTTATTGCTCACATTAACAAGACTGAGAAGTAAATAAACAGATAAATCGGAAATTCCGATTTATATAAAAATACAATGTCAATGAAACAACAAAGTGCCATACAACTATTTGAAGATAAAAAAGTAAGAACCATATGGGATGCTGACCAAGAAAAATGGTACTTTTCAATTATAGATGTAATTGAAGTACTTACCGCCAGTCCAAGGTCAAGAAAATACTGGAATGCTTTAAAAACTAAGCTAAAAGCTGAAGGTAGTGAGTTGTCCCATAATTTGGGACAACTGAAAATGCAAGCTTCTGATGGTAAATTTTACAAAACAGATGTAGCCGATACCGAACAACTTTTCAGATTAATTCAATCTATACCATCGCCCAAAGCAGAACCTTTTAAATTGTGGTTAGCACAAATAGCCAACGAAAGATTGGACGAAATGCAAGACCCTGAACTAACTATTGACAGGGCATTATATGAATACCAACAATTGGGTTACAGTGAAAATTGGATAAACCAACGCATCAAAAGTATAGAGATACGTAAAGAACTTACTGATGAATGGAAAAGCCGTGGATTGAAAGAAGGACAACAGTTTGCAACCCTAACCGATATAATTACTAAAGCTTGGGCAGGCAAAACCACCAAAGAATATAAAGTATTAAAAGGCCTAAAAAAGGAAAACCTACGCGATAATATGACCAATACCGAACTCATATTAAATATGTTGGCCGAAGCATCAACCAAAGATATTTCTCAAGCTGTTGATCCAAAAAATTTTGAAGAAAGTAAAAAAGTAGCCAAGCAAGGTGGCAATGTAGCCAAAGTAGCCATGAAAGAACTGGAAGCCAAAACAGGTAAAAAAGTGATAACAGCTTTAAATGCAAAAACTGTTTTAGCTAAAACTAACACTAAAAAACTTAACCCAAAGAAGCCTAAGAAGTAATGAGCGGTTATACTATTTCAAAATCACTCAGCCCAAAACGGGTCTTCATTTTGCGAAAAAGCGAATTGGAAAAACGATTTGATCCTTTTTATTACGTTCCGGAATTATTAGAACTTGAAAAAAAAGTATTAGCCAAGAAACCAAAGAAATTAAGGGACTATGTTGTAACTGTCTCAAGCGGTGCAACGCCAAAGACAACAGAAAGCGAATTGTATTATGCAGAAAAAGAAAACGGAATACCATTTTTAAGAGTGCAAAACCTTTCGCCAACAGGTGTTTTAGAATTTGACGACTGCAAATATATCAACCATGCAACACATAACGGGATGTTGAAACGTAGCCAAATTTCAGCAGGAGATTTATTAGTAAAAATTACAGGCGTTGGACGAATGGCAGTTGCATCAGTTGCACCCGAAGGATTTATCGGCAATATCAACCAACACATTTGTGTAATAAAAACAGGAAGTAAAGAAATTAGTGAAACGCTTGCCGCGTTTCTTAATTCCGACATTGGCGAAAAATTGGCAAGCCGAAGAAGTGCAGGCGGAACAAGACCTGCATTAGATTATTCTGCATTGCTTTCTATTCCCATTATTGAAGACAAACGTATTTTAAAAATTACTGCCAAGGTAATTTCTCAAAAAAAGAAGAACGAAGCAGAAGCCGAAAAACTACTCGCAAGTATTGATAATTATCTGTTGAAGGAGTTGGGAATTACCTTGCCAATTCCTAAAACTACATTGAAGGATAGAATTTTCAAATCTACTCTAAGCAAGGTTTCTGGAAATCGTTTTGATTGCGACTATTACTTTAATGAAGAAATTGAAATTCAAATTAACAACGGAACTTATAAATCAGTTAGTTTTTCCAGTTTATTTAATTCCTTAATCAATGGATATGATTTCAGAGATTATAAGGAATTTGGAACTCCATACATTAA
This sequence comes from Bacteroidota bacterium, assembly GCA_052389695.1. GTDB lineage: Bacteria > Bacteroidota > Bacteroidia > 2-12-FULL-35-15 > 2-12-FULL-35-15 > 2-12-FULL-35-15. The sequence goes on from JBQTHQ010000048.1 coordinate 2,073, forward strand.
GGTTGCTAATGTCAGAAAGGGAAATTTTGATTTTACGAAAATGCAATACATTGAATGTGATACAACCGAGATAAGCAAGGCAATTCAACTTAAAAAAGGAAATATTCTATTGACCAGAAAGGGAACTTATGGTTATTCTCTTTATCTTGAAGAAGATTTGGACTATGTAATTAGTTCTGAGATATTCTACATTGAATTAAAACACGATAAAATCAACTCTCAATTTTTAGAAATATTCTTTAATTCTGTAGTAGGACAAAAACAATTTGAGAGAGTAAAAATAGGAGCAATAATGGGTAGCTTATCTCAAGAAGCTGTCAAATCATTAAGAATATCACTTCCACCAATTGACAAACAAAAGGAAATTGCCGATCATATTGTAGGCATTAGACAACAAGCCCAACAACTTAAAGACAAGACAAAAGGACTTTTGAAAAAAGCGAGTGAAGAAATTGAAGAAATATTATTGAATTAACCAACGCTTTTTGCAGCACATTTGTATTTTTTGCAACCACACAAAACCAAACAAAGAATCCAAAAGATCCACTAAGCCAAACATCAAATTCTCCTACCCAATCAACTGAGTAAACAAATCCTCTTTTTCGTTCAGGTAGGTGTATTGGATATGTTTTTGCCCCATTCTTTTGGTAAGGGTTTCAAAGTCGGCTTTGTTTTTTAACTCCAGGCCAACTATTGCAGGGCCGTTTTCGCGGTTATTCTTTTTCGCAAACTGGAAATAAGTGATATCATCATTTGAACCCAACACTTCATTTACAAATTCTTTTAAAGCACCAGGGCGTTGAGGAAACTGGATCATGAAATAATGTTTCAACCCTTCATATAACAAGGAGCGTTCTTTTATTTCTTCAGTGCGTAAAATGTCGTTGTTACTGCCACTGACAATACAAACCACATTTTTACCTTTTATTTCTTTTTTATAAAAATCAAGCGCCGCTATGGTCAATGCTCCTGCAGGTTCCACTACCACTGCTTCTTCATTGTACAAGCGCAAAATAGTGGTACATACTTTTCCTTCAGGAACTAATACCACATCATGCAATGCATCTTTGCAAATAGCAAATGTTTTATCACCCACTCTTTTTACCGCGGCACCATCTACAAATTTATCGATCTGATCCAGCGTGGTATTCCTCCCATTTTTAATAGAAGTTTTCATAGACGGTGCACCGGCTGGTTCTACTCCGATGATCTTTGTTTTAGGACTCAGATTTTTAAATACTGTTGAAATGCCCGCAGCCAAACCGCCTCCGCCTATCGGTACAAAAATATAATCGATGGTTTTTTTCATTGCTTCCAATACTTCCAAGCCTACTGTTCCTTGTCCGGCAATTACTTTTTCATCATCAAATGGGTGAATGAATATTTTTTTATTTTTAGTTGCATATTCCAATGCCTGACGATAAGAGTCATCAAAGGTATCACCGGTCAAAATAATTTCAACAGCAGATTTTCCGAACAATTGCACTTGTTTTACTTTTTGTTTGGAAGTGGTAGTAGGCATAAAGATCTTCCCTTTTATTCCCAAAGTATTACATGAATAAGCAACACCCTGTGCATGATTACCGGCACTGGCACAAACAATTCCGTTTTTTGCTTCGTCCTTTTTTAAACTACTGATCTTATTGTATGCACCGCGCAATTTATATGAACGAACTATTTGGAGATCTTCTCTTTTTAAGAAAATGTTTGCAGCAAATTCATCTGATAAATTGATGTTTTTGCTCAATGGTGTATGCATCACAACATCTTTCAGTTGCTGGTGTGCTTGTTTTATTTCGTTGAGAAGGTTCACTTTATTTTTTATAACTATTTATTATTGCTTACACACGTTCTCGACTCCGCTCGAACTGACATCCGCGCTGTCACCCGCCAAGGCGGACGAGCGTCGAGAATAAAGCGCGGAAGTATAATTTACGCCACTGTATTGATTGATTTCATTTCCGTCATCGCAGATCTCAACACATTACCAACTACTTCTACCTGGTGTGAACGCAATACTTTGTTAACAGCTATCAGGGTTTTATTATCAACTCCGGCATTTTTTCCTTCGTTAAAATTCTTGCCAATGATATCGGTATTTACTTTTTTCATAAAATCAGCCAATAAAGGTTTGCAGGCATGGTCAAATAAATAACAACCGTATTCAGCCGTATCAGAAATTACACGATTCATTTCAAATAATTTTTTACGGGCAATAGTATTCGCGATCAATGGTGTTTCGTGCAATGATTCATAATAAGCGGATTCCGGTTTGATACCTGCCTGTACCATTGTTTCAAATGCCAGCTCCACTCCTGCCCTTACCATTGCAACCATCAATAAACCATTGTCGAAAAATTCCTGCTCATTTATTTTCGCATCAGTAGGAGATGTTTTTTCAAACGCTGTTTCTCCCGTTGCTGCTCTCCATCCCAATAAGTTTTTATCATTGTTCGCCCAATCTTCCATCATTGTTTTGGAAAAATGCCCGCTCATGATATCATCCTGATGTTTTTGAAATAATGGACGCATGATCGTTTTTAATTCCTCCGACAATTCAAAGGCTTTTATTTTTGCCGGATTTGAAAGTCTGTCCATCATGGCAGTGATACCACCTTGTTTCAATGCTTCGGTAATTACTTCCCAACCGTATTGTATCAATTTAGAGGCATATCCTTTATCAATTCCTTTCTCCACCATTTTATCAAAGCAAAGAATAGAACCCGTTTGAAGCACACCACACAAAATAGTTTGTTCGCCCATCAGATCGGATTTCACCTCAGCAACAAAAGAAGATTTTAAAACACCCGCTCTGTGTCCGCCTGTTCCAACAGCATAAGCCTTTGCCTGCATCAAACCTTTTCCTTCCGGATCATTTTCGGGATGCACGGCAATTAAAGTAGGAACGCCAAAACCTCTTTTATATTCTTCGCGCACTTCGGTACCCGGACATTTCGGTGCGATCATGATCACAGTGATATCTTTTCGGATCTGCATACCTTCTTCCACAATATTGAATCCATGAGAATAAACCAGCGTGGATCCTTTTTTCATCAATGGCATAATTGCAGTTACTACACTGGTGTGTTGTTTATCGGGAGTAAGATTTACCACAAGATCCGCCGAAGGAATTAATTCTTCATATGTTCCTACTTTAAATTTATTGTCCGTAGCATTTTTCCAGGAAGCACGTTTTGCTTCTATGGCATCTTTACGAAGTGTATAAGAAACATCCAGACCTGAATCTCTAAGATTTAATCCCTGGTTCAAGCCTTGAGCACCACAACCCACGATCACAATTTTTTTTCCTTTCAATGCATTCACTCCATCTGCAAAATGGTTTCTGTCCATAAATTCACATACACCTAATTGATTAAGTTGTTCTCTGAGCGGCAAGGTGTTAAAATAATTTGTCATTTTGGTTTGAGTTGTTGGTTGATTAAGAGTTGTTTGCATTGTATTAGTTGTTAGGTGTTCGTTAATAATTTTTAATCTGTAATTTGAAATCTGAAATTATTTAGCATCCAGCTGTTCAAATTCCTGTAAATGTTGATGGAATCTTTTTGACCATTTTAAAATAACTACCCGGCCGCTTCTTGCAAATTCTATTACTCCGTATTTTTCCAATTTATTAAGAAACGATTGCGTTTCTTCAAATACACCCATTTTTTCAAATACTACATATTCAGGAGTTGAGGTCATTACTTTTGCGCCGTTTTCTTTTGCTAAACTTTCCGCACTTCCATTTTGCAATAGTTTTGTAGACACTTTATATAAAGCTACTTCCTGATAGATAATATCTTCATCCTCATGAACAAATGCTTTTAATACTTCTATTTGTTTCTCAATTTGCTGCGCCACTTTTTCCAATCTTTCACGTGTGGATTTTACTACAATGGCCATCCGGAATACATTTTTAATTTCTGTTTCGGATGCGGTAAAATTCTCGATGTTCAATCTTCTTCTTGTAAAAACAGAACTTACACGGCTTACAAGCCCCATTCTGTTCTCACAAAAAACCGACATGGTATAATATTTTTCCATTTTTATTATTATTTAAAAATACCTCACCCCAACCCTCTCCCAAGGGAGAGGGAGAAAATTTTAGCTTAAACGTGTTTCCGAAATAGAAGCTCCTGTTGGAACCATTGGGAACACATTACTTTCCCTAGCCACAATTGCCTCTAATAAATAGGGGCCTTTATGATTTAACATTGTTTCTATTGCTTTGTCCAGCATCAATGGATCGGTAACTTTTCCTGTTTCAATACTATATGCTTTTGCGATCGCAATAAAGTCGGGGTTAACAATATCAGTAAATGAGTATCTTTTTTCGAAAAACATTTCCTGCCATTGTCTCACCATTCCTAAAAAATTATTGTTGAGGATCAATATTTTTACATCCAATTTTTCCTGTAGAATTGTCCCCAGCTCTTGTATGGTCATTTGGAAGCCACCATCACCAATAATAGCAACCACTTGTCGCTTTGGATTTCCCATTTTTGCACCTATGGCTGCAGGAAGTGCAAAGCCCATGGTTCCAAGCCCCCCTGAAGTAATATTCCCATTTTTTGCTTTATACTTATAATATCTTGACGTTACCATTTGATGTTGCCCCACATCAGTAACAATAACCGCTTCGCCTTTTGTTTTTTCAGAAAGCAAATGAACGACCTGAGCCATTTTCAATTCTTCATCTTTCAGAAAGATCTCATTCTTTATGACCTGATCATATTCCATCGCCGCACATTCCTTAAATTCATTGAGCCATTCAGGATACGTTTTTTTCTCCACTAATTTTGTTAGCACTATCAATGCTTCTTTAGCATCAGCATGGATGCCTACTTCTGTTTTTACGATCTTACCTATTTCAGCGGAGTCAATATCAATGTGAATTATTTTAGCCTGCTTTGCATATCGTGATACATCACCGGTAACGCGGTCATCAAAGCGCATTCCTAGACCTATTAATACATCACATTCATTTGTTTTTATGTTGGGGGCATAATTTCCATGCATACCCAGAAACCCCATATATAAAGGGTGATCAGGATGGAATGCGCCTAAACCTAATAAAGTAGATGCGACAGGAATTCCTGATTTTTCCGCAAAAGTCAATAATTCTTTTTCAGCACGAGAAAGGATTACTCCCTGTCCCACTAACAAAAAAGGTTTTTTTGCTGCATTGATCAGCTTCGCTGCAGCCTCCACCGATTCCATTTTTAATTCAGTATGAGGATTATAACTTCTTATTTTTTTGCATTTTTCATAATTAAACCTGGATTCACCAAACTGTGCATCCTTGGTTATATCTATTAATACAGGTCCGGGACGACCGGAGCTGGCAATATAAAATGCTTTTGCGATAGCTGCAGGAATTTCTTCCGCTGTTGTTACTATATAATTCCATTTAGTAACAGGCATCGAGATACCGATCACATCCGTTTCCTGGAAAGCATCTGTACCTAATAAGTGTGATGCAACCTGGCCCGTGATGCAAACTACAGGAGTGGAATCGATCATTGCATCCGCAAGACCTGTAATCAGGTTAGTAGCACCGGGACCGGAAGTTGCAAAACAAACCCCCACTTTTCCGGAAGTGCGTGCATAACCTTGTGCGGCATGAATGGCGCCTTGTTCGTGGCGGACAAGAATATGATTTAATTTATCAGAATAACTATACAATGCATCATATATCGGCATAATAGCCCCTCCAGGGTAACCGAATATGGTTTCAACATTTTCTGCGATCAGGGAACGTAGCACTGCTTCCGCTCCCGATATCTTATCACTTTTCATTTTAATTTTTTTATTTATTCTGTTTTTGCCGATTGCCTACTGCCTAATTGCCAACTGTTTTTAATTATCTGTTACACAACCTTCAGAAGCATTGGAAACGCACTGTACATATTTATACAATATTCCCTTAGTTGCTTTCAATGCGGGTTGTTTCCAATTCTTCTTTCGTTTTTCTATTTCTTCTTCACTTATTTTCAAAGTGATGGTATTTTTTTTGGCATCAATGGCTATTGTATCCCCATCTTTCACCAAAGCAATTGTTCCTCCTTCGTATGCTTCAGGAGTAATGTGTCCAACAACAAACCCATGCGTACCGCCTGAAAAACGGCCGTCAGTAATTAATGCGACACTGCTTCCTAATCCTGCACCCATAATGGCCGATGTAGGTTTTAACATTTCCGGCATTCCGGGTCCGCCTTTAGGTCCGCAATAGCGAATGACAACCACATCACCCGGTTTTACTTTTCCATTTCGCACTCCCTCGATCACCACAAACTCATCTTCAAAAACTACTGCAGGCCCTTCAAAATATTCACCTTCATGCCCGCTTATTTTTGCAACTGAACCTTGCGTAGCAAGATTGCCATATAATATTTGTAAATGCCCTGTTGCTTTTATAGGATCATTTAATTCATGTAATACATCTTGTCCGGCTGTAAGATCTTTTACGTCCGCTAAATTTTCCGCGATGGTTTTTCCGGTTACTGTTAAACAATCGCCATGAAGTAATTTATGTTTTAATAAAAATTTCATCACAGCAGGAATACCTCCAACATTATGAAGATCTTCCATCAAATATTTTCCGCTTGGTTTCAGATCAGCAAGTACAGGTGTTTTATCACTTATCTTTTGAAAATCATTGATATCCAATTTTACATCCACCGATTTTGCCATGGCTATCAAATGCATCACTGCATTTGTGGAACCACCCAATACAGTAATGATCGTTAGTGCATTTTCAAATGCTTTTCGTGTCATTATGTCTTTCGGCTTGATATCTTTTTCAAGCAATAAACGCATTGCTTTTCCGGCCTGTTCGCACTCTGTTTTTTTCTCTTTGCTCAAAGCAGGGTTGGAAGAACTATAAGGTAAACTCATTCCCAATGCTTCGATTGCTGCAGCCATGGTATTGGCAGTATACATTCCACCGCAGGCACCCGCACCCGGACAAGCATTTTTTATTACGCCTTTAAAATCTTCGGGAGTGATCGTGTTATTGAATTTTTTTCCCAATGCTTCAAAAGCAGAAACAATGTTTAATGCTTCACCTTTCCAATTTCCCGGATGTATGGTTCCTCCATATACCATGATGGACGGACGATTGATTCTTCCCATTGCTATTACCGAGCCCGGCATATTTTTATCACAACCCACAACGGCAATTAATGCATCATACCATTGAGCACCTACAACCGTTTCAATGGAATCAGCAATAATGTCGCGCGATATCAATGAATAACGCATACCTTCCGTGCCGTTAGAAATTCCATCACTTACACCTATTGTATTAAAGATCAAACCAACTAAATTCTCTTTCTGCACACCGGTTTTCACATCTTTGGCCAGATCATTCAAATGCATATTGCAGGTATTGCCCTCATAACCGGTGCTAACGATCCCAACTTGTGCTTTTTTCATATCCTCTTCGGTCAAACCTATACCGTAAAGCATGGCCTGTGCGGCAGGTTGTGTTTCATCCTGAGTGATCGTTTTGCTGTATTTATTGAGTTCCATACTGTTAATTATTGTGCAATAGTACCGTTTAGATATTGATCTATAAATAAAATAAATATTGATTGTACGATATCCAAATAAAATAATCGACCATTAAAATGATATAAGCACTTATATTATTGATATTTAATAAATTTAATCTACAATGTCCAAGATAAATTATTTATTTGGATAAAGCATACTGTTTCTCCAAAACCCTGCATTGATAAGCATCCTGAATTTGTTTTCCCAAGGAATCTTTCCAGGCTTTTTTAAACACATGTTTATCAACTGACGCTATAGGAGCTACTTCCGCTGCAGTGCCGCAATAAAAAGCGCTATCTGCATTGTACAATGTTTCAGGTTTAAACTGACCTTCTGTTATCTTTATTCCTAATTCAGCAGCAATTTCGATGACAGTAGCACGTGTAATTCCCGCCAAAATATTTCCAAGCTGTGGAGTGAACAATTCACCATTCTTTTCAAAGAATAAATTAGCGCCGGGGCCTTCAGCTAAAAAGCCATTGTAATCAAGCAATAATGCTTCATCAAAACCGGCAGCTTTTGCCTCATTTGAAGAAAGTATAGAATTTACATAATGTCCACAGGCTTTTGCTTCCACTTTTAAAGATTTAGGATGCGGACGGCAAAATGATGAGATCATTAGGTTTAACATTTTGTCACCAAGATATGCACCCCAATCCCATGCACAGATCATGATATTTACATCGCTTACATTATGTGGTTTTACAAGTGTCATATTTGGATTACAATAAACCAAGGGACGGATGTAGGCATTTGACAGGTTGTTCTTTTTCAATACCTCATACGTTTGTTTGATCAACTCATCTATATCATAGTTGAAAGGGATATTTATCAATTCACATGAACGCTTCAAACGAACATAATGCTCTTTTTCCTTAAAGATCTTTGTGCCTTTATCGGTTTTATAAGCACGTATTCCTTCAAATACTCCATATCCATAATGAAGTGTTTGTGAATACATATCCGGATTTGAGTCTGCTGCTTTTACAAAAGCTCCATTCAGATAGATGATGGTTTGTTCGTTGTAGTACATTTTTTTAATTGTTTAACTGTTAGTGTTTATTAGTGTTATTGTTAGAAATTAATTTAAAATAAAAAAGCCTCCCGGTTTTATCGGGAGGCTTTTGAAAAATGGTTTTATATTTTTACGCCATACCCGCTGCAGAGGAGCAAATGCTCTTCACAATAATCACAACGTTAGTAATGGTATTAAATGATCTCATTGATTTTGTTTTTTGCTTTCTTATTGAATGTGATGCAAATGTATGCAATAAAATGAATACGAAACAAACATTTCTTCAAAAATATTTTTATTGCTTTTCAAAACCCTTTGCAGACAAGGAATTGATAAGTATTAAAATTTATATTACAAGATGCTTTTGCAATAGTTCTCTTTTTAAAGATCCATACTCTGATGAAACTTGTGTACTTTTTTTCTTTATTTTCTGTAAATATTCAACAGCAATGGGTATCGAAATCGATTGTCCTGTAATGGATTCAACAACACTGTTAAATTTAACAGGATGTGCAGTTTCCAGCATGATCCCTTTTTGTCCGGGATGTTGTTCCAGGTATTTCTGTAAGGAGCAATAGGCCACTGCTCCATGCGGATCTAAAAGATAATTGTATTTTTTATACACTTGCAAAATAGTTTCCGCAGTGGTTTTATCATCTATACTATAACTGCTGATCAGATTTTTTATTTTTTTAAAGTCATGGCCAAACAATTCTATTACCCTCACAAAATTACTTGGATCACCTACATCCATTGCATTTGAAATAGTAGATACAGCACCTTTAGGTTGATACTTTCCATTATTCATAAATTCAGGAACTGCATCATTGCTATTACAAGCCGCAATAAAATGTTTTACAGGCAAACCGGATACATGCGCGATCAATCCTGCACAAATGTTACCCAGATTACCGCTGGGTACCGAAAATACCGGTGGCTGTTCATATGACCATTGCTGCAAAGCAAAGAAATAATAGAATTGCTGTGATAACCAGCGTGCAATATTTATCGAATTAGCCGAGGTAAGATCGAGATTTTGATTGAGCTCATCATCCGCAAATGCTTGTTTCACCATTCGCTGACAATCATCAAAATCACCCGACACTTCCAATGCTGTGATATTGTTTCCCAAAGTAGTTAATTGCAATTCCTGGATCGCACTTACTTTTCCGGAAGGATAAAGGATCATCACCTCTATTCCTTCTATTCCCAAAAAACCATTGGCTACAGCACTGCCGGTATCACCCGATGTAGCAACCAACACCGTTGTTTTTTTATTATTCCCTTTTAAAAAATACCCCAGGCATCTGCTCATGAAACGTGCACCAACATCCTTAAAAGCTAGTGTAGGGCCATGAAATAATTCCAATGAATAAATATCATCGGATACTTTTATAAGGGGAAAATCAAAATCCACCGTTTCCTCACAAATACGATATAATATTTGTTCAGGGATCGTGTTACCGATATAAGGTTGTGCTATCTCAAAAGCAATTTGCGCTTTTGTTTTTGCTTTTAGATCTTTCAAGAAATTTTTTGAAAGCAAAGGAACTTGTTCAGGAAAATATAACCCCTTGTCGGGCGCCAGGCCTTTCAAAACAGCTTCCCTGAAATTCACAGCAGGGGATTTTTTATTTGTACTGATGTATCTCATAATTATAATTTTAATATTACGTTATCGCCCTCGCTCGTTTCTCGACAAGCTCGAAATGACTCCGCGCGATGGTCATTTCGAGTAGTTTCGCCAAAAAAACGAAACGTATCGAGAAAGTGTGCAAGTATTTTAAGCATCTCTAATTATCCATAATTTTTATTCCTTCAGTATTAATAGTAGTGACATAAGTATTGCAGGGCAAACCAATTTTTTTATAGATCTCTATCCCTGATCGTTCAACTGCTTTTGCTGTTACTTCATCCTTACTCAACATAAACATGGATGGCCCCGAACCCGAAATTCCACCACCTAAGGCTCCTGCTTCCATGCTTTTTTCTTTTACCTCATCAAAGCCCGGTATCAACATGCTTCGTGTGGGTTCAACAATTACATCAACCAGTGAACGACTAATAAGCTCATAATCATTTTTCATCAGGCCGGCTATCAGCCCCGCTACATTTGCCCATTGTTTAATAGCATCCGATAACAATACTTTTTGTTTTAAAATACTACGGGCATCCAATGTTTTAATTTCGATCTGTGGATGAATGATGGTTACATGAATCAGTGGTGCTGGAATTGAAATAACATCTACCGGATGATTATTACGGATCAGGGTAATACCTCCATGAATGCAGGGTGCGATATTGTCCGCATGTTTGGCACCCGATGCCAGTTCCTCACCGCACAAAGCAAATCGAATGAGATCATGTTTTGAAAACCTGTTGTTCAATAAATAATTGGCACCGGCAACTACACCGGCTGCACTGGCCGCGCTTGAACCAATACCGCTTCCGGGTTTAATCAACTTTGTGCTTTCTATTTCAAAACCGATCTCTTCCGGAACATCTTCCAGCAAAGCCATCAGTGCTACTCCAAGAACATTTTTTTCCGGTTCGACCGGAAGCTTATGATCATCTTTATTAATAATGGTGATCCCTTTTTTAGGAACTAAGCGCATAATTAACTGATCATTGATGTCATTCAGGGCAAAACCCAGGACATCAAATCCGCATACAACATTCGCAACAGTTGCAGGGGACAAGACTTTTATTTCCCGCTGTTTCATGACTGAACCAGTGATTCATCCATTTCAACAACTATTTCCAAAGGATCTAAATCAAATGATTTAGAAACAAGGAAAGAAAATTTGTGGTGAGCAACGCTGATATCCGGCAAAATGAACAGCTGTTGATCAGAATTGCCAACCATACTGCGAATAGTATTCGCGGTTTCTGAAAAGCTGAGCCCTGCTAAGCCCAAATTAGCGTTCGATTGGATCAACTCTCGTGCATTTGACCATTGATGAACAATCTCAAGAGATTGCAGTTTAGCTGATAATATGTAAGAGGAAAGAATCTCTCCATACGATGCAATACGATCCTCCACTTTAGCAGACAGTTCAGAAACAAGGAAAACCCCTTCACAAAGGTTCTCCAACTCATTGCACATTTTTTTCACGCGGCTTAAAACTGCGCTTTGCGCAACAATAGGAATTAGTTCTTTTACCAACTGCACATACTCCCGTTCAACGGCTTTCAATTTTTCTTTGTATAATTCATTTTGTGCAGCTGCCCGGTTCGCAGCTTCCTTCAACAGATTGCTGATCTCGCTCTTAGAAGAAACAACAACAATGGTTTTATTTTTAGCATTTGCCTGCTGTGCAAGCGCAACTATGATATATAGATTTTCGACACTGGACAAAGCAGCGCCATCGAATTTTAATAGTTTCATGACATTGATTTTAAGTTAAAAACGAACTTTGAATTGTGAATGAAATCAGAAACCTGGTTTCTTTTTCATTGGATGGCAAAATGCCGCTGGGGGAAATTAACGTCTATAACCCTAAAGGGTAATAGTTGTTGTAGTGATAATTGTGGTAATAGAAGCAACACCCAATACAATAGCAGTGGCTATTGCGGGAGAAATGGAAAGAATATATTTCGCTTTTTGCTTCATTATGAATTTGAAATTCAGGACAAAGATAAATCATAAAATAAATACAAAACAACTATTTTTTAAAAATAATTTTATTTTCATCCCTGAAGCACACACGAACACTGAATTCCGACACTTTGTCAGTTTAACCCTGCTGGCACATGGTTTGAAAGAAGCTGCCGTCACTAAAACTTTAAATCTAAAAACACTATGTCAACCGGAAAAATTAATGTACAAACCGAAAACATTTTCCCCATCATCAAAAAATTTCTGTATTCCGATCATGAAATATTTTTACGGGAACTTGTATCCAATGCTGTTGATGCTACCCAAAAATTAAAAACGCTTGTTTCTGTAGGTGAAGCCAAGATTGAATTGGGTGATCTGAAAATAGAAGTATCCATCGATAAAAAAGCAAAAACGCTTACTATCCGGGATAAAGGGATTGGCATGACCGCAGAGGAAATTAAAAAATACATTACCCAGATCGCATTCAGCGGTGCTGAAGAATTTGTAAATAAATACAAGGATAAAACCCCTGAAGCTGTTGCAATTATTGGTCATTTCGGACTGGGATTTTATTCTTCATTTATGGTGGCTAAAAAAGTGGAGATCTTTTCATTGTCCTTTAGATCAGATGCGAAAGCGGTGCATTGGGAATGTGATGGAAGTCCGGAATACAAACTGAAAGAAACAGATAAAAAAGAACGAGGAACTGATATCGTATTGCATATTGCTGATGATTCCGAAGAATTTCTGGAAG